>CAJBSQ010000201.1 GCA_903958265.1 uncultured Planctomycetaceae bacterium | reverse complement strand
GGCACCGTGGCTATCGCCCCGTCTCTTCAGGCGAGCATGGGCGGCCTGGCCCCGAACGCCGGGGGCCTCACCGACGCGGGCAACGGTTACGTCACGGTGGAGGCGGGCCTGTCGGTGACCGACATGCTCACGGCGTTGCTCGCCGGCCGCGGCGACGGCTCGTGGACCGGCACGAGCGGCATCACGTCGAGTGCGGCCGCGGCGGATCTGGCCGCCAGCATCCCGCGCACCGTCGGCTGGCTCGACAACGGGGACGGATCCGTGGCGTTCGCCTACGCCGCCCCCGGCGACACGAACCTGGACTGGTCGATCGACATCCTCGACGCGGCCAACTTCCTGGCACTCGGCAAGTTCGACAGCGGCGAGCCGGCGACATGGCTGGAGGGGGATTTCAACTACGACGCCGTCGTGGACATTCTCGACGCGGCCGCCTTCTCCTCCACCGGATTGTTCAACGCCGGCAACTACAACGCACCGTCCCTGGCCACGGTCAGCGTCACCGCAGTCCCCGAACCGTCCTCGGCGGCCTCCTTGGCCGTCGCCGCCCTGGCGGCCGGATGGCTGGGCCGCCGGGCCCTCAGGCTCAACGGGTACGGCCGTCGCGGCGGGCCTGGGATCGCTTGGTGCTGGCCGCGGCATGGCCGCCCCGCCGGGTCTTCGCGCCACCCACCTTCAGCCGGGAGGCGGCTGCCGACGCCCGAGCTGACCGCTGCCCCGCCACGTCAAACTTCAACTGCCGTTGGGCCGCGACCGCGGCAAGGGCCATCGGCGTCTTCCGCTTCTTGAGCTTCGCACCCACCAGTTTCTTGTGCACCGGCGTCACGGCGACCGGTGCCGCCACGGCGGGAGCCGCCGCCTTCGCAGCTGCCTTCGCTCCGCCCTTGGCCGGCACCTTCGACCG
Source organism: uncultured Planctomycetaceae bacterium (assembly GCA_903958265.1). Classification (GTDB taxonomy): domain Bacteria; phylum Planctomycetota; class Planctomycetia; order Pirellulales; family UBA1268; genus QWPN01. Next base: position 3,445 of record CAJBSQ010000201.1, on the reverse strand, counting down.
CTTCACCTTTCGCTTGCGGGTCATCTCCGCCGCAGCCTCTTTCAGCTCGCTCCGCACGCTCGCCCGCGAGGCGCGGGAGGCAGCCGTGCGGGCCGTCTTCGCTGGCTTCACGGCAGCCGCCAGCCGCGCGGCCTGCTTGCCGACGACCGCGCGAGCACCATCCGCGAACTCGGCCAGCCGCGCCTCGAGCCGCTTCACAGCGCCGTCAAACAACTCGTGCTTCTCCCGCGAGCGAAGATTCACCTTGCCGCCGGATTTCGGCGACCGCTTCGTCGACCGCGTCTGGTCGTCGTGCAGATCCCGCCACTTGTCGCGAAGCGCCCGGGCCCGGGCCCTCGCGGCCTCCACCTGCTCCCGCGTGGCCTTCGCGATCGTGCTTCCCATGCTCGACTGCAGCACGTTTTGTTCGGCAGCGGTGAGGAGCGAGCGAACCTGGTCGAGGGGGCTGACGGGCTTGCGGGACTTGGCCATCGGGAGGATTCCTTGGGAAACGGGAGTTTGGAACGCCGCCGGAATAGGCACCGGCCGGCATGCCTGGAAGAATAGGGGGAGGGTCCTCCACCCGTCAAACCAGCCGCCTTCCGGAGCGCGACGATGGCCCACGGCACCACCCCCCTGGCAAACCACGGCGTCGACCCCACGGCGCAGCGGGCGCTGGCCATCAACCTCGACGACACCGTCTACGGCAGTTTCTCCGAAATCGGCGCCGGTCAGGAGGTTGCCCGCTGGTTCTTCGCCGCCGGCGGGGCCGCCGGTACCGTGGCCAAGACGATGTCGGCCTACGACATGACGGTCAGCGATGCCGTCTACGGCAAGGCCGGCCGCTACGTCTCGCGGGAGCGGGTCGAGCGGATGCTCGACCACGAATATGCCCTGCTGCACGAGCGGCTTGACCCGTCGCGGGGCGACCGCACCCGGTTTTTCGCCCTGGCCGACACGGCGGCCGCGAAGTCGTTCGCCGGGGGCAACGAGTGCCATGCCTGGCTGGGGATCCGCTTCCAACACGCCGTCCACACCCCGACGAGCGACGTGGTGCTCCACGTGCGACTCCTCGACTCGACCAACGCCCAGCAGGCCGACGCGCTCGGTCGCCTCGGCGTCAATCTCGTGCACGCCGCCTTCGCCCACTGGAAGCAGCCTCGGTCACTGATCGAGACGCTCCTCGAGCACGTCGGCCGCGAGCGGCTGGAGATCGACTGGATCCGCATGGCCGGCCCGGCCTTCAAGGAGGTCGACAATCGGCTGCTCGGCCTGCACCTCGTCCGCGTGGGCTTCACGCCGGCGGTGCTCTTCGACATCGACGGCACGCCGCTGCTGGCCTCGGAGTCGATCCGCCACACGCGCGTGCTGGTGGAACGCGGACGCTTCGCCCCGGTCACCAGCCTCAACCTGGAGATGCTCGCGCGGTCACGTGAGGCCTTCGAGTCGGTGCCGGCGCCGGCCGGCGGCCCCCAGGGCCTGATCCGCGAGATCATGGAGGTGACGATGAACAACCTCCGCGACCAGGGCAGCGCGGAGGATGCCGACTTCCTGGCCCGGGTCGACCTGATCAACGCGGTGGGCAGGATGGTGCTCGTCAGCGACATCGGCGCCTTCCACTCGCTGGGCGAATACCTCGCCGACCGCCAGGTGGAGGCCACGGGACTGGTCCTCGGCGTGCCGCTGCTGCGGGAGCTCTTCAACGAGAGCCATTACAAGCAGCTCGACGGCGGCATCCTCGAGGCCTTTGGCCGGCTGTTCACCCACAGCGTACGGCTCTACGTGTACCCGACTCGCGATGTGATCAGCGGGCAGGCCGTCACTGCCGACACGCTCACCGTGGCGGCCCACCTCGCCCACCTGCTTCAGCACCTCCGCGTCAATGGACTCATCCTGCCCATCCCGTGCGACCCGACCACGCTGCGGACCTACTCCAGCGAGGAGGTGCGGATGCGGATTTGTTCGGGCGATCCCTCGTGGCGCGACCTCGTGGCCCCCGAGGTGGCGGCGCACATCGACGCCCACGGCTACTTTGGCGCCAGCTGCCCGACGACCTGAGCGACCGCCATGAAACCCACGATCCTCCGCGACACCGCCACCACGCCCGACGGCACGCCGCTCACGCTCCACGAACGCGACGGCATGTTCACGATCCGCGTCGGCCCGGTCGAGCTGATGTCGAACCGGCAGCACCATTCCGAGGAGCGGCTGGCGGAACTCGCCTGCGAGGGCTTGCGGGGGCGGCCTCGCGGCCGCGTGCTGATCGGCGGCCTCGGCATGGGGTTCACGCTGCGGGCGGCGCTCGGCCGGCTCGGGGCCGACGCCGAGGTGGTGGTGGCGGAGCTGATCCCGGCGGTGATCCGCTGGAATCAAAACCCCGCCTACGGCCTGGGCGCCGACGCGCTGGCCGACCCGCGGGTGGAGGTCGTGGAGGGAGACGTGGTGGACGTGCTTCGCGGGGGCAGCCGGTTCGACGCCGTGATCCTCGACGTCGACAACGGCGCCAGCGGCCTGAGCGTGGCCTCCAACGACAGGCTGTATTCGGTGACCGGCCTGACGCGGGTAGCCGCCGCCCTCCGGCCCGGCGGCTGCCTGGCGGTCTGGTCGGCCACCGACGATCCCGCGTTCGCAGGCCGCATGGGCCGCGCGGGTTTCACCGTGGCGGTCGAGCGGGCTCGGGTGCACGCCGGCGGCGGCGGGTGGACCACGCTGTTTCTCGGCCGGCTCGGCCGGTCGCGGTGACCGGCCGACCGGAAACTTGCTGGCCGCCACCCGTCGGTGCTCTACTATTGAGTGACGGTCCCCGGTGACGGCCGGGGAATGAACCGCCTGGCGGCGATCTCGCAGTGATCGTGGCGGCTGGGATTCCTCGAAGCAAAGGAGGTGATTCAGTGACGCAATGTGACTGTATCGGAGGGCTGCGCCGATAGCGGCGAGTCGACGGGCCTGCCGTTGACGCAGCCCACCAATCCCGCCATCGCGGTGCGACGAGGGTGGCATGCTCCATCCCCGCCGGCCAGATGACGAATCAGTGGTTCCTACGGCTGCCGCCCCGCAAGGGGCGGCAGCTTTTTTTCTGCGCCACCCGAAGCGAACCGCCGCCGCGTCAGTCGTAGATCGGGAAGAACGTCCCAAAGGCGAGTTCGCAGAACACGCCCGGATCGTTGTACCGGCGGTGCCGATCGAGCCCGGTGATGGCCCGCATCTGACCGTCGTCGAGCGTGAACGATTCCACGTCGAGGTTTTCGGCGAGCCGTTCGAGCCGCGATGTCTTCGGAATCACCGACGTACCTCGCTGGATGCCCCAGCGGAGCACGACCTGCGCGGGCGTGCGGCCGGTCGCCAAGGCGATCTCCTTCACCGTTGGATGGCAGAGCACGGAATCCTCCGGCGTCGCCATCCCGAGCGGCACATACGAGCCCGCGCCCAGCGGCGAAAACGCTGTGACGGCCATCCCCGACTCGCG
>CAJBSQ010000200.1 GCA_903958265.1 uncultured Planctomycetaceae bacterium | reverse complement strand
CGATTTGCAGGCCGTCCGGAATCCCCGCCTAGCAGTGTCGCACCACGCGATGCTACGGACTCGCGATGAATCCCAGCGGTGTGGATATTTCCTTGGCTGCGAGCCGCTGATCGCGGTCGTTCGGTAGGAGTACTCAGTCATGAGCTCGAATGATGATCGGTACTTCCTGGCGCTGGATTCCGACGTATGGGCCACTCGCGAGAAGGCCTTCGCCGGCCTGTTCAACGACGGCTCGCGAGCCATCGCGACGTTGGTTGCGGGAGCAGCACATAGTCGCCCGAGAGTGCGGGCTGCCTGCGTTGCTCTTATGGATCACCTTGCTGATGAGCGATGTTGTAAATCACTTGAGCACGCTCTTCACGACGCTTCTCCGCTGGTGCGTAGGCATGCCGTTCATGCGGTCGGATGCCAACGCTGCAAAGTACAGCCACTATCCATCGATGTCGTGGCGGCATTGATCGAGCGAGCGCTAAATGATTCCAGCCCAAGAGTGCGCCGCGTGGCGGTCCATCAACTCGGTCTTCAGCGCCGTGATGCACGCGCAATCCACGTGCTCAAGATAGTGATCGCCGAGAGCCAAGATGCAGGGCTTGTGTCACGGGCCACGCATGCCTTAGGCCTGCAGCAAGCGACCGCCGAACCACCTGATGAAATGGACTCGCGATGAAGCCTCGCGGCGTGGATAATCCTGTGGTCACGAGCCATTGATCGGGACCGTTCGGCAACAGAAGTTTGCAGTCTTAAGGAGATGGCATTGTGATTCGATTCCGCGTGATCGTTGCTGTCTTCGCTGCGGCCTTCAGTTGTGGGTCTCGCGCCGCATGGGCCGCGGACAAGCCGAACATTGTCATCATCCTTGCGGATGACCTCGGCAACGCCGACCTCGGCTACCGCGGCAGCAAGATCAAAACCCCAAACATTGACATCCTGGCGAAGGGCGGCGTGCGCCTCGAATCGTACTACGGGCTGCCGCTCTGCACCCCGGCCCGCGCCGCCTTAATGACTGGCCGCTATCCGATGAGGCACGGGTTACAGACGCTGGTGATCTTTCCAAGCCACAAGTACGGCCTTCCGGTCGACGAAAAGACGCTTCCCCAAGCCCTCAAGCAAATCGGCTACAGCACGTATATGGTCGGCAAGTGGCACCTCGGCCACGCGGACAAGAAGTACTGGCCGAATAGCCGAGGGTTCGACCACTTCTATGGAAACGTCGTTGGCGAGGTCGACTACTTCACGAAAGACCGTGGCGGGGTGATCGACTGGCAGCGCAACGGAACCTTCCTCAAGGAGGAAGGCTACTACACCAAACAAATCGGCGACGAGGCGGTCGGCCTCATCGAGAAGCACGACAGCTCGAAGCCGATGTTCCTGTACTTCGCGTCCCTTGCGCCCCACGCTCCGTATCAGGCTCCGAAGGAGGACGTGGACGCCTATCAGGAGATCTTCCCAGGCAAGGAGCACCGCGAGTACGCCGCGATGATCAGTGGACTGGACGCACAGGTGGGCCGCGTCGTCGCTGCTCTGGAGAAGAAGGGGATGCGCGAGAACACGCTGATCCTTTTCACCACTCACAACGGTGGGGCCACCAGCGCGCTCTTCGCCACGGGGGCGCGGTCGCCGGAAGATCGCGAGGCCAGCGGGGGTGTCGCCCTCGGCTCCAAGCCGCCGGCCACAAACACCCCGTTTACCGGCGGCAAAGGCGGCCTACACGAAGGCGGCGTCAGGTTGCCGGCGATCGTCAATTGGCCGGCGAGACTCAAACCCTCTGTGGTGAACGAACCGCTGCACCATGTCGATGTCATGCCGACATTGCTGGCACTTGCTGGCGGTACGGGCGACCCGACCAAGCCGTTCGACGGGAAGGACGCCATGGACACTATCGGTGAGGGTAAGCCATCGCCGCATGAGGACATCCTCATCAACGTAGAGGCCTTTCGCGGAGCAATCCGCAAGGGCACGTGGAAGCTGATCAAGGTCGCCCTCCTGCCAGGGAAAACCGAGCTGTTCGATCTTGAACAGGACCCCGGAGAAAAGGAGAACGTTGCCGACAAGCACCCGGACGTATTGAAGGATCTTGAAGCGCGGTTGCTCACCTACGCCAAGCAACAAAAGATGAGCGAATGGATGCAAGCCCAGACCGACTTCCTCGGCTTTCAGGGCGAGACCCTGCTTGACCCGGGTTACAACATCGACCGTGGACTGCCGACTGAAAAGCCAGTGATTCCGCAGAAGTGACGGGAAGTCTGTGGATGGCAATACTCTTCCAAGCGAAAGGCTGGCCGAACCAAACGCTGCAGCAGTCGGTGGGGGCATGAAGGCTTTGTGGAGTTCATAGCTCACTCGGCCCCCACCGCTGCTGAGCT
>CAJBSQ010000199.1 GCA_903958265.1 uncultured Planctomycetaceae bacterium | reverse complement strand
GCTCCTCTCGCTGGAAGCCATGAAGATGGAGACGACGGTCTACGCCGAGCGGGACGGCCGCCTCGCGGAGGTGCTCGTCGCGCCCGGCACGCCGGTGGAGGCGGGCGAGCTTGTCGCACGATACGCCGACGCGTAGCAGCACGCCTGAGCGTGCGTCACTTCACGAGATCCTTGAAGACCTTTCGCACCTTCTCGACCTTCGGCGCGGCCACAGCCTGACAGTAGGGCTGAAACGGGTTGGTGGCGAAGTAGTCCTGGTGATAGTCCTCGGCCGGATAGAACGTGCTCGCCTTCGTCACCTCGGTGACGATTTTTCTCGGAAACACCTGGGCCGCATCCAGTTTCGCGATCACCTCCTCGGCGATCCGTTTCTGCTCGTCATCGTGGTAGAAGACGCCCGAGCGGTATTGTGTGCCGACGTCGGCCCCCTGGCGGTTGAGCGTGGTCGGATCGTGGGTGGCGAAGAAGACCTCGAGCAGCTTCTCGAACGAGACCACGGCCGGGTCGTACTCGATCTCGATCGCCTCGGCATGGCCGGTGGCGCCCGTGCAGACGTCCTTGTAGGTGGGGTTGGGCACCTGCCCGGCGATGTAGCCGCTGGTGACGCTCTTCACCCCCTTGAGTTCGGCGTAGACCGCCTCCGTGCACCAGAAGCAGCCGCCGGCGAACGTCGCCGTGGCCGGCTTCGGCTCTTCCGCTCTTGTTCCTCCGCTTCCCATGACGATGCTCGCTCCCGTGAGGATGGCTGTGACGGCTCTGGTGATCGCTGTTCGACGATTCATGACGGCTCTCTCCCTGGCTGGGTGATTGTAGGAAGTCGCCGGGGATCGACGACGAACCGGAGCGGTTTTTCGGCCCAGGCCCCCGCGTAGCCCACGCCGATGCGGGGCGTCCGCTCGATCAGCCGCGGCGGCACGCGGATGCCGCTCGCCTCGAACCAGAGGCCGCCCTTCCGCGTGGCGGCCCGGCCGTCGAGCGACCCGTCGATGCCCAGGGCCTTCGTCAGCCGGCCCGGGCCGACGTGGTCGCCCACACCGCGGATCAGCACGGCCGCCGGCACGCCCACAGGACCGGTGACGATGTTGAGCATCCAGTGCATCCCGTAGCACAGGTACACGTACCAGTGGCCGGCGGGCCCGAACATCGTCGCATTCCGCTTCGTCATCCCCTTCGAGCCATGGCAGGCGAGATCATGCCCGCCGAGATAGGCCTCGGTCTCACAGACGAGGTGCCGTTCCTGCCGGCCGCGGGGGCCGGGCACCACCAGCCAGGTGCCGAGCAGATCGCGGGCCACCGCGTCGGCCGGCCGGGCGAAGGAGTCGGCCCCAAGCGGACGCGAGTGCCGGGGATGGGCGGGCGGCGTCATATCAGGCATCATACCGCGGTTTCCCCTCCCTCCGCCCTACAGGCCCCGCCAGGAATCATGGAAGCAGGCATCGTCGGACTTCCCAACGTCGGCAAGAGCACGCTCTTCAACGCGCTCACCATGTCGAAGACCGCGCAGAGCGCTAACTATCCGTTCTGCACGATCGAGCCGAACGAGGGGATGGTGAGCGTGCCCGACGGCCGCCTCCAGCGGATCACCACGTACATTCCGCCCCAGAAGGTGATCCCGGCCGCCCTCAAACTCGTCGACATCGCGGGAATCGTGAAGGGCGCGAGCGAGGGTCAGGGGCTCGGCAACAAGTTCCTCTCCCACATCCGCGAGGTCGACGCGATCCTGCAGGTGGTCCGCTGCTTCGACGACCCCGACGTGATCCACGTGGCCGGCAAGGTCGATCCCCTCTCCGACATGGAAACGATCGAGATCGAACTGATGCTCGCCGACATCCAGCATCTGGAGAATCTCATCCCCAAGGCCGAGCGGGCCGCCAAGAGTGCCGACAAGGATGCCAAGCTGAAGGTGGAGGTGATGAAGAAGTGCTTCGCCCATCTCGGCGAGCAGAAGCCGCTGCGGACGCTCACGCTCGACGAAAACGAGAAGAAGGCGGTCAAGGAACTCGGCCTGCTCACCGCCAAGCCGATTCTCTACGTTGCTAACGTCGACGAGACCGATGTCGAAGGCAAGAGCCCGCTCGTGCCGGCGGTCCGGGCGGCGGCGGCGAAATCGGGTGCCGACGTGGTGCCCGTGTGCGCGAAGATCGAGGCTGAGATCGCGGACCTCGACGAGGCCGACCGGGCGGAGATGCTCGAGGGAGCAGGGCTCGCGGAGCCGGCGCTGGCCGTGCTGGCCCGCGCGGCCTACAAGACGCTCGGGCTGCAGAGCTACTTCACGGCTGGCGAGAAGGAGGTCCGGGCCTGGACGATCCCCATCGGCGCCACGGCGCCGCAGGCCGCCGGCGTGATCCACACCGATTTTGAGAAGGGATTCATCCGCGCCGAGATCTACGCGCTCGAAGACCTCGAGCAGTACAAGAGCGAGAAGGAGATCCGGGCCGCCGGCAAGCTTCGCGTGGAGGGAAAGGACTACGTGATGCGCGACGGCGACATCTGCCACTTCCTCGTCAACAAGTAGGGGAAATCGGGAAATCGGGGACGGGAGCGGATTTCGCCCGCAG
>CAJBSQ010000198.1 GCA_903958265.1 uncultured Planctomycetaceae bacterium | reverse complement strand
TCGTCGACTCTCGGGCCTGGGTACCACCCGCCGACGTCACCAGGCAGTTGGATCTGGACGAGTTCCATTGGCGGCTCCGGCGGGGCGGGGGGAGGCGGCCGCCCGATGATACCGTGCACAGAAGAGGAGTTGCTTCTCCGTTTACTTCTTGACCCCTTCGGGATCGAATTTGGCACCGAAGAAATCGTAAACACCCGTCTGGGCATTGCCATCAAGCCCGCCGCTTGTAGAGCCTGCGACGAAGACATCCCCGAGAGGATCGGTCGCAACACCGTTGCCATACGTTTCTCGGCCAGGCACACCCAGTTGACGGGTGAAGAGTCTCACCCCACGGGGATCGTATTTGGTGACGAAGGCATCGTGGAGACCCGTCCGGGTATTCCCATCAAGCCCGCCTGTTGTGCCACCTGCGACGAAGACATCCCCGCTGATATCGGTCGCTACTTCGTTACCGGCGGTTGCCGCACCAACCGCGCCCAGTTGACGGGTGAAGAGTTTTACCCCGCGAGGATCGTATTTCGTGACGAAGAAATCCCTAGACCCTGTGAGCGTATTGCCATCAAGCGAGCCCTCCGTATAGCCGACGACGAAGACATCCCCGAGTGCATCGACCGTCACAGCGGTGCCAACGGTTGCCGCGCCAACCGCGCCCAACTGACGCGTGAACTGTTTGACCCCACTGTTATCGTATTTGGCAACGAAGAAATCTCTCGACCCTGTCAGGGTATTATCATCAAGTGAGCCCTCGGTATATCCTGCGACGATGACATTTCCGTGATCATCGGTCGCGATACCGTAGCCTCTCGTTTCTTTGCCAGCCACACCCAAGAGCCGGGTGTATTGCTTCACGCCGTCACTGTTGAACTTCGAGATGAAGGAATCAACAGTCCCCGTCATGGCATACCCGTCCAGGGCGCCGGTTGTATACCCCGCGATGAAAATGTTGTCGTTCGCATCAATCGTAACAGCGATGCCAACCTTTTTTTCGCCAGCCACGCCTACTTGACGGGTGAACTGCTTGACGCCAGTGCTGTCATACTTGGAGATGAAGAACTCGTGGGTACTATCCGGTTGCATCGTATTGCCATACAGTCCACCTGTCGTATATCCAGCGACATAGACATTGTTTTTCGTATCCGTCACCACAGCGGTGCCCACCGTTTCCTTATTCGGCACCCCCAGTTGCTTGGTGTAGACCTTCACGCCATCGCGTGTGTATTTCGTGAGGAAAAAATCGCTCACACCCGTCACGGCATTGCCATCGAGTCCGCCTCGTGTAGATCCTGTGACGTAGACATTGCCGCTGCTATCGGTCCCGACAGCGTTGCCGAAGGTAAGCTGATTCGCCACACCCAGCTGCTTGGTGCCGACCCAGGACGACACGGCGGCCGCGGTCATCGTCGCGGTGGCCGACCTGCCAAGGATCGGCTGCCGTACCGTGAACGTGCCGAACAGCCCGCGGTCGGCGCCAACCTGGCGGTAGGTCACGTTCCAGCGGAACCGACGTGCGGTAATCCCCTGGAGGCTTTCGATGTGGACGCGGCTGTCGAGCCCGACTGAATAGCCCACGGTGATCGCCCGATCGCGGACCTTGTCCAGCTGTGGCATGGTCACGTTGAATGTCACCGTGCCCCGTTCGAGGACGCTGTCATACGTGCCCTGCACGCTGCCGCTGTTCCCGCCGCCTACGATCGATCCCTTGTAGGTGTCGGTGACCGGCTTCGTGGGCGTGACGACGCGGGAATCGAGCGACCTGATCATGAGCCGCCTGGTGGCTTGCTTGTGTGGCTCCGCGGCGATCGCCGCGGTCATTCGCACAGGCACGAGTTGGTCGCCGTCGCGGACGCCGTCCTGGAGCGCGGCGAACGACACCGACTGCGGCTTGTCCCAGTTGGCCCGCGTGAATCTCAGGGTGGTGGGAGACGCGGCCGCCGTGGGGAAGTACCAATCCGCCGTGCCCACTTCCAGCGGCGCACGGCTCTGAAACGAAACGACGATGGCGCTGTCGGGCCTGCGCGTGAGTCTGACGTTCGCCGCGAGTTCCTGTCCTTCAGTGATCTCCGCCGTCGCTCCTGCCGCGAGCAGGCTCTGGCTGTTGTCGTCTCTGACCACCGACACGAGCGTGCTGAGGAGGCCCGTGGCGAGTGCCAGGCGCGGCTCGAGCGATTCGAGCTTCAGGTCGTGGGTGCGGCGGCGACGGGCCGCCTCGCGGCCGCGGCGGGAGAGAGCGATGGATTGCCGAGCGGAGGTGGACATCAAGAAGCTCCTGGCCGGAAAAACGCAGAGGATTCTGAAATGTGCTGTGCGGCACGCACACTCGGGCTGCCCGCGGATGCGAGCCTATCCGACGCCCGACCGAACTCTTCGAAAGTACCCGAGGGTCTAGCTTTTCAAAACGGGAGAGGCAAGCTTTTGGTCGCTGGCTTCCTTACCGAGAAATCGGGGACGGGAGCGACTTTCGGTAGCCGTGAAAAACCGCTCCCGTCCCGGATTTTTCTGTTGGTCACTCCCGGTCGGGAGCCGCGTCGACGACGAGGTCGTAGGCATAGCGGCCATGGGCATTGCGGCCGCGGATCAGCCGGAAGCCACAGTCGAACACCGTTGACGACTGACCGCCGTCTGCTCCGACCGTCACCGGCACAAACCCGTTCGCGCCGCGGTGGTGAATGACGCACTCGAGTTCGGGGCCGCGGGCATCAATGAGCCAGAACTCCGTCACCCCGGCGGCGAAGTAGGCGGGGGGCAGCCGACGACGGTCCTTGCCCACCGACGCATCGCCGACGATCTCGACCACCAGTTCCGGCCCCCCTTCGAGCTCGACAAAACGGTCGGCCTCACCCCCGGCTTTCGGTGTGAGCTTGACGCGGTCGGTGTCGATCGCGGCATCCGACACAGCGACCACATCGGGCTCCGCCGACAGATTTCCCGCAATCGATGAAATCCTCGTCTCGCCGGTGAAGAGGTTGTAGCCTTTGCGCCGCGCAAGCGGCCACAGTGACGCAACGATCGCAGTCTTGAGCGTGCCGTGCGTGAACAGGTCTTCCGGTGACCTATCCACCTCGATCCGCGAGCCAACCCAGTCGATACGCCCCCGCTTGGGAAACGATTCGGAGAGCGACCAGTGGCGAAAGGCTGTGAGCGTCGCCACGTTGCCCGGGATCTCGACCTGGTCTTCGACAAGCACCGTGGCCATGGGATCGTCCTGGCAGAGAAGGACGGAGGGAGACTCTTATGAATGATAGCTCGGTCAATGGCACTTCCACAACCATTTCCGAGCTGATGAGCGGCTTGTGAGCAGCTTGCTCCCGCGTCCCACACCCCAAAACCGGTCCTCTACCTCGCGACCGGCAGGGGTCAGAGGCTGTGGATGTCGACGCAGGCAGTTCGTCGGGTGAAGCTTGAAAGACGTCGCAGCCGCACTCGTGAGAGCCGTGGAACTCCTTCTCGACGGAGCCCGGCACGGGCCCGGATAGCGTGGCGATCGAACGGTGATCAACGTGCGCCGCCACGGTCGTCGTGCCGATCGCGACTGACCAATCACCGGCAGCCGACCCATCCCTTCACTCGAAGGTTTCGGGGCGCGACAGCAAGTCCTTCGACTCGCGGGCGGCCAGACCGGCGAGGGCGATCAGCGAGATCAGATTCGGAATCGCCATCAGGGCGTTGGCTGAGTCGGAGAAGTTGATCACCAGGGAACTCGGGAACGTGGCCCCGAGGAAGATCGCCACCACCCACAGCCAGCGGTAGACGGGCACGAACCGAAGTCCGCCCAGATACTCCAGGGACTTCTCTCCGTAATACGACCAGCCGATCAGCGTGGAAAACACGAAGGAGATCAGGCCGAAGGTGAGCACGGTCGGACCGACGTAGGGGATCGTCCCGAAGGCGGAGGCGGTCATGGCGGCACCCTCGAGGCCGCTCTTCCAGGCGCCGGTGACCACCAGAACGAGGCCGGTGATCAGGCAGATGACGACCGTGTCCCAGAAGGTGCCGGTCATGGAGACGAGCGCCTGCTGGGCCGGATTCCGCGACCGGGCGGCGGCGGCTGCGATCGGTGCACTGCCCAGGCCCGATTCGTTAGAGAAGAGCCCCCGCTTGACGCCCGCCGCGATCATTCCACCGAGCCCACCGCCGGCCAGCGCCTCGCCAGAGAAGGCATCGGAGAGGATTAGGGCGATTGCGGCGGGCAGTTGGTCCCAGTGGAGTGCGAGAATGATCCCGCAGCCGACCAAGTAACTGCCGATCATGAAGGGGACGAGGATCTCGCAGAATCGGGCGATCCACTTGATGCCGCCAATCAGCACGAGCCCGGTGGCCGTGGCCATGATCAGGCCGCAGGCCACCCGGATCGGTGTCTCGGGGGTGCCCTGGGGAACCAGTTCGAGCACGCTCGCCGTGACGGCCTTGGCCTGAAACATGTTGCCGATTCCGAACGCGGCGATGACGGTGAAGACAGCGAACAACACGCCGAGCCAGGGCAGCCGGAGCCCGTTGGCGAGCACGTACATCGGCCCGCCGGACATCTCGCCCCGCTCGTTCCTGACCCGGAACTGCACGGCCAGGAGCGCCTCGGCATATTTGGTGGCGATCCCCAAGACCCCGGTGATCCACATCCAGAAGATGGCCCCGGGGCCGCCGGCCGTGACCGCGACGGCCACCCCGACGATGTTGCCGGCGCCGACGGTGGCGGCCAGCGCCGTCGCCAGCGCCCCGAACGGACTCACGTCGCCTTCGGCCGAGCGTTCCGGCCGGAAGGTGAGCCGGATCGCCGGGCCCAGCCAGCGCTGGACGACACCCAGGCGAACGGTGAGATAGACGTGCGTGCCGACAAGCAGCACGAGCAGCCATGGCCCCCAGAGGATGCCGCTGGTCCACTCGAAGAAGGCGTTGGCCCGATCGAGGACGGTGGCCGGCGGAGAGGCCGCCGCCAGCAGAGCATTGAAGAGATTCACGACTGCGATCCGAGGCCCCACCGAACGCCCGGATCAGCGTTGATGCGGGAAAGGAATCGGGAAAGATAGCAGATTGCCCGCGGATCGGCTCAAGCCATCGGCCCGGTTCACGGTGAGCAGCCATGCCGAGCCTCGAAGGAAGACCACTCCTTCGGCCGTGGGCGGCTGCCTGACTGATCGCCCCCAAGTCTCCGTGGTCGCAATGGCTTCCGCGGCCTGCCGGAGCTTCCCAATGATCTGGTCTGCAGCGAACTTCTTTCCTCGTGGCATCGTCGTCCTCCCTCTGTTGCGACTACACCCGGAGCCTCACTCCGAATGTGGTCTCGTTGAAGGGGAGCAGGTCACGAGCACGACGGCGGGCCGACGCTTGCTGGATTGAAGATCGGTCAACGGAAACGGCACGACGACCACGTCGCCGCCTACAACTTCCGCCACGCCTCATCCTCTTCAGGAGTGTCCCAATCCGCCGCCCAGGCTGACTTCGCGAGCGGCAGCAGGGCATGCACGCCCTCGCTCCCATCACTGCCGGCACCACGTGCCCGTAGGTGCCGCAGAAAAGCGAGCACCTCCCGCTGCACACTCTCCGGCGCGTGCTCGAGTTCCTCGATCAGAGATTTGGTTATGGGAGACATGCTGCGTAAAGGATAGGTCGGCCAATAAAGGATGGGTCGGCCAATGGCACTTCGGCAAGCGTTGGCCGAGTGGGGCGTATTGTGAGGAGCAGCCGCCGGGACCGATCGGGCCACGGGCGGGATAGACGGGTGGGATAGACGGGCGGAGGCGCCGCTGTACGCGGGCGATGCGGCCGTCTTCGCCGCTGATCACGGAGAGCCGCTCCAGTGCGAAGGCCGGCCGAGCACAGTATCGCAGCAGGTGCTCGAGAGGCTGACAAGAGACACGCAGCTGGAGACGAAAGAGCGTGATTCGGACGCTTGAGGCCACCGAGAACCCACTGTTCTCTCGAGCGAGCATATCGCTGGCGGGGCTGGCGAGGCCGGGAATAGCTGCGTCCCCTTTTTTATTCCCCGTCGCAGCACGGGCATCGCTGCGGCACGTCGAGCACGAGCGTGGCGGCGTAGG
>CAJBSQ010000197.1 GCA_903958265.1 uncultured Planctomycetaceae bacterium | reverse complement strand
GGGATCTCGATCAGCGACTCCACCGCGCCGAGGCTCTCGGAGAGCTGGAAGAGCGTGGTCGACTCGACGACCCGCCGGGCGTCGGCGAGGGAGCCCGCGACCTCGAAGCTCACGATCGTGCCCCCCGCCGCCATCTGCCGCATCGCCAGCGCGTGGCCCGGGTGGCCCGGCAGTCCGGGGTAGTGCACCGTCGTCACCGCCGGATGCCCCGCGAGCCACTCCGCGAGCCGCAGCGCCGTCGCCGACTGGGCCAGCACGCGGAGTTCGAGCGTCTTCAGGCCCCGCGAGCAGAGATACGCCTCCAGCGGCCCCATCACCGCGCCGGTGGCGTTTTGCAGCCAGTGCAGCCGCGTGCCGAGTTCGGCGTCGTGGACGACGAGCGCTCCGCCGAGCAGGTCGCTATGACCGCCGATCGACTTGGTGGCCGAGTGCATCACGATGTCGGCGCCGAGTTCGAGCGGCCGCGAGAGGGCGGGCGTCGTCAGCGTGGCATCGCAGGCGAGCAGCGCTCCGCAGTCGTGCGCGATCCGGCTGCAGGCCTCGATGTCGGTGATCGTGAGCAGGGGATTCCCCGGCGACTCCACCCACACGAGCTTTGTCTGCGGGCCGACGGCCTGGGCGACGGCCGCGGTGTCGGCGGTGTTCACGGCCTTCACCACGATGCCTCGCTCGGCGAGCAGCCGGTTGAAGAGCCGCCAGGTGCCGCCGTAGATGTCGGTGCCCGTGACGATTTCGTCGCCGGGGGCCAGGAGCATCGTGGCGCAGTGGGTGGCCGCCATGCCCGAGGCGAAGGCGAGCGCCCGGGTGCCACCGTCAAGGTTGGCGAGCGTCTTTTCGAAGGCGTGCCGGGTGGGGCTGCCGGTGCGGGCGTAGTCGTAGGCCGACGTCATCGAGGCGTCGGGCTGCACGAAGGTGCTGGCGAGATGGATCGGCGGCACCACCGCCCCCGTGGCGGGATCGGGTTCCTGGCCCACGTGGATCGCCCGGGTTCGAAACGCAGCGCGAGACAGCATGCGGGGGTCTCCGGTGGAGCGAGAACCGGCAGGACAGGGACCAGCAGGACAGGGACTCACGCCCGATCGAGAGCCTGAGCCAGATCGGCCATGAGATCGTCGGCATCTTCGATTCCGCAGGCCATGCGGATCATGTTGTCGGGGATCCGAAATGCGGCCCGCTCGGCGGGGGTGTAGTTCCAGTAGCTCATCACGAGCGGCTGCTCGATCAGCGACTCGACGCCGCCGAGGCTCGGCCCGATCCGCGGGATTCGCACCGCGTCGATCACGTTCGCGGTCTTCCGCCAGTCGGCGTCTTTGAGGAAGAACGTCACGAGCCCGCCGCAGCCCCGCATCGTGCGGGCGGCGATCTGGTGGTAGGGGTGGCTCTCGAGGCCCGGATAGAGCACCCGCTCCACCCGCGGGTGCCGCTCCAGAAACCCGGCCACGGCGAGGCCGTTGGCGTTGTGCCGCTCCATCCGCAGGGCGAGCGTCTTGAGGCCGCGGCCGAGCAGGTAGGCGTTGTGTGGGGAGTTGACGCCTCCCATGATCCCGCGAAGGTTTCGCACCGGCTCCATCAGTTCGGCCGAGCCGATCACCGTGCCCGCGAGCAGGTCGTTGTGGCCGCCGAGGTACTTGGTGGCCGAGTGGAGCACGAAATCGACACCGGCCGCGAGCGGCTTGAGGTTGTAGGGCGTGCAGAGGGTGGCGTCGATGAGCGTGCGGACGCCGCGGCGGCGGCCGATGTCGGCAAACTGCTCGATGTCGACGACGCTCAGGTGCGGGTTTGTGGGAGACTCGCTGACGAGGAACTTCGTCCGCGGCGTGATCGCCGCTTCCATCGCGGCGTAGTCGCAGGTCTTCACCTCGCGGAACCCGACGCCGAATCGCGTCAGGTGCTTCCGACAAAACTCGCGGCTGCGGTGGTAGCACTCGTCGAAGAAGACAATCTCGTCTCCCGCGCTGACGTGGGCCATCAGCAGCCCAACGAGCGCCGCCATTCCGCTGGCGAAGAGCACGGCCTGTTCGCCCCCCTCGAGGGCGGCGAGTTTGTCTTCCACCACCCGCTCGCCGGGATTGCCGTAGCGGCCGTACTCCTCGCGGACCTGCTTCTGCTCGATGAAGTCGATGATCGACTGGGTGTCGCTGAAGGTGTAGGTGCTCGACGCGAAGATCGGGTCGGTGAGCGAGTAGCCCGGTTTTTGGCGGGCCTCACCGGCGTGCACCGCCGCCGTCGACGGGCCTGGCTGGTGGCCGGCCGCGGAGGTCCCGGCGCTGGGGGTGTCCGGCGACGGCCGGGCCGGGTCGGGAGGATTGGTCGTAAGCATGCCGTGTCCTGCGGACGTGCGGAGCATTCGTCGCGGCGAGTGTAGTCGCATGGCCGGGGATCTTCCAGTAAAAGTGTGTCATGAACCGACGCCGTCGCGCCCCCTCGCCCCCCCGTGCCGCCTCCACCCAGCGGCCACTCCGTCCCCCCCGCCGCGTGTTCGTGGGGCTCGCATCGCTGGCCGCCGCCAGCGTGATGGTCTGCCTGGGGCTGCTGGAGCCGCTCGTCGGCAGCATTGTGGATGCCGCCGTCCGCAACATCATCACGCTGATCCTCGGCTTCTCGGCCGTGATGTCGGTGCTGGTCTGGTTTCTCGTCGAGAGCGGCCATCCGTGGCGGCTGAAGCGGGCGGTCGGGCTCGGCCTGCTCGGGATCGTGGCGGCGGCCTGCGCGATCTTCCGCATCGAACGGGTGTCGGGCGATCTGGTGCCGCAGCTCGTGTTTCGCTGGAGCCCGTCCCGCGATCGGCTGCTGCCGCAGGTGGCTCCGGCGAAGGCGGCCGTCGAGGCGGCGGCATGGGCCGAGACCCCCGGCGACTTCCCCAGGTTTTTGGGGCCGACGGGATCGGGGTCGCTCGAAGGGCCGATCCTCGACCCGGCCTGGGAGTCGCGGCCCCCGGAGCGGCTCTGGCGGCGGGCGATCGGCGCCGGCTGGAGCGGCTTCGCGACCTGCGGCGACCATGCCGTCACGCTCGAGCAACGCGGCGACGACGAGATCATCTCCTGCCAATCGGTCACGACCGGCGACGTCGAGTGGACGGTGGCGGTGCCGGCCCGCCACGAGACGGTGCTCGGCGGAGTGGGGCCGCGGTCGACGCCCTCGATCGCTGGCGGGGTGGTGTATGCGACCGGCGCCACCGGCTGGCTGCATGCCATCGACGGCGCTGGCGGCCGCGTGCTCTGGAAGAAGAACGTGCTCGACGACCTCGGGATCTCCCCGGCAGCCCATGCTGCGGCCATTCCCTGGGGCCGGGCGGGATCGCCGCTGGTCGCCGGCTCGCTCGTGATCGTGCCGGGGGGCGGGCCCGGCAAGGATGGCGGCAATGTGTCGCTCGTGGCCTACGACCGCGCGACGGGCGAACGCCGCTGGACCGGCGGCACGGAGCAGATCAGTTATGTCACGCCGCAGCTGGTGACCGTGGACGGTCGCGAGCTCGTGCTCACGGTCGATGAGGCGAGCGTCGCAGGCTACGATCCGGCCGACGGCAGCGTGCGCTGGCGGTTCGGCTGGCCCGGCCACTCCAACTCCGATGCCACCTGTTCTCAGCCGCATCTGCTCGAGGGCGGACGGATCTTCATCTCCAAAGGCTACGGGGTGGGGGCCGCCGTCTTCGGGCCGCAGCCGGGTGAGCCAGTCACCTACACGGCGGTCTGGCGGCAGCCCAGCCTCCTCAAGACGAAGTTCACCAACGTCGTGATCCACGACGGCCATGCCTACGGCCTCTCCGATGGCATTCTGGAGTGCGTATCGCTCGCCGACGGGAAGCGGAAGTGGAAGGGGGGGCGGTACGGCCAGGGGCAGGTGCTCCGCGTGGGCGGACTGCTGCTGGTGCAGGCGGAGTCGGGCGAGGTGGTGGTTGCCGACTGTGCTCCTGAGAAGCATCTCGTGCGCGGGCGGTGTGCGGCGCTCGACGGCCAGACATGGAACACCCTTTGCCTCACCGGCGACCGGTTGCTGGTTCGCAACGCGGAAGAGGCAGCCGGCTACCGGCTGCCTCTGGCCGCCCGAGGGCCCGCACCGTGAGCGACCCCGCCGTGAAGGTCGATCTCGTAGGCCGCACCGCCCTGGTCACAGGCGGCACCCGGGGCATCGGCCGTGCCGTGGCGCTCGAACTCGCTGCCGCGGGAGCGCGGGTGGCGGTGCATGGCCGGTCGGCGAGCGGAGCGGCCGAGGTGTCAGCGGCGCTGGCCGCCCAGGGGTCAGCCGCGGGCACGTTCCTGGCCGACCTCGCTGACGCGGGAGCCACCGAACGGCTGGTCGCCGAGGCGACGGCGGCGCTGCCCGCCATCGACACGCTCGTGCTCGTCGCGGGCGCCGATGTGCTCACCGGCGAGGCGGCCGGCTGGGACTTCCGCCGCAAACTCGACACGCTCCTGGCCGTTGATGTGGTTGCCACGCTCACGCTCACCCGGGCCTTCGGCCGCTGGATGGCAGACCGCGACGGCGGCACGATCGTGACGATCGGCTGGGATCAGGCAGCCGTGGGCATGGAGGGCGACAGCGGCGAACTGTTCGCGGCCGCAAAGGGGGCGGTGATGGCGTTCACGCGGAGTGCCGCCCGTTCGCTCGGGCCGAAGGTTCGCGTCAACTGCGTGGCCCCGGGGTGGATCAAGACGGCCTGGGGCGAGCACGCCAGCGCAGCCTGGCAGCGGCGGGCGGTGCGGGAGAGCATGCTGGGTCGCTGGGGCACGCCGGAAGACGTGGCGCACGCGGTGCATTTTCTCGTGTCACCGGCGGCGGCCTTCGTCACCGGGCAGGTGCTCCCCGTCAACGGCGGCTTCCGCCGGGCGTGACCGAGCCACGTGGGCTGGTGCCGGCGGGTTTCACCGTAGCCGCAGGTTTTCTACCTGCGTGCAGCGAGAAGATAGCCCGGTCAACGGCATGTCCTCGAGCGTTTCGCGGCTGGGGCGTGCCATTGACCAGACTATCCTTGAGAGAATGGATCACGGCACCACTCCAACGCCCCTCCAAATTCCCCGAAGTCCTCTGGAACAGAAATCAAAGATGAGTCTGAACGCAGTCAGGAACCCTCAGAAGCCGCCGCAAGTAACTTTCTGCGGCGCAGCGCAGGCCGTTTCTGGCTCGATGCACCTGTTCGAATGTGGTGAGTACCGCTTTCTTCTCG
>CAJBSQ010000196.1 GCA_903958265.1 uncultured Planctomycetaceae bacterium | reverse complement strand
GCGACGCGGCGAGGCCGGTGGCTGCGACGAGCCCGTCGACCTCGACGGTGGCCCGCCCCCCGGCCCGCTTTATGTGCGCATCGACCGCGTCGAGCACCGTCCGCTCGATGTCGCCGATCTGTAGTTCCGCCGGCGACTTCACCTCGCGGCCGTCCGCGGTGACCGTGGCCTCGAAGAGCGGCCCGAGTTCCTCGAGCACGTCATCGACGGATTCGACCAGCTTGGCCCCGTCTCGAATCAGCCGATGGCAGCCTCTCGCCATCCGGCAATCCACCTGACCGGGCACCGCGAACACCTCGCGGCCCTGCTCGCCGGCCAGCCGCGCCGTGATCAGCGCCCCTGATCGGTCGGCGGCCTCGACGACCACCGTGCCGAGCGCGAGTCCGGAGACGATGCGGTTTCGCGGGGGAAAGGCTCCCGGATGCGGCTCGGCCAGCGGCGGCGCCTCGCTCACCACCGCGCCGCAGCCGATGACCTCGGTGGCGAGGTCGGCATGTTCGGGCGGGTAGATGTTGAGCACGCCGGTACCGAGCACCGCGATCGTGCGGCCACCGGCGTCGATCGCCCCGCGATGGGCCGACGCATCGATGCCGCGAGCGAGGCCGCTGACGACGGTATACCCCGCTCTTGCGAGGCCGCTGGCGAGCTGCGAGGCCACCCGCTTGCCGTAGGGCGTGGCATGTCGGGCACCGACGATCGAGACGGCGAGGGCATCGCACGGCCGCAGCTCCCCGCGAACGAAGAGCAGGCCCGGGGGATCATCGATGCGTGACAGGATTGCCGGATAGCCGTCGCTCCCTTCGACGAGCAACTGCACGCCGCGGCGGCGGCAGATGTCGAGTACCTCGTCGGCGACGGGGCCGTTGGCGAGTGCGGCGATCGTGCCGGCGAGCTTGGGGCCGATGCGGCCAACGGCCGTGATCTCTTTGGGGCTCGCCGCGAACACCGCCTGCGGTGAGCCGAAGCGGTCGAGGAGCATGCGGCGGAGCTTGCCGCCGATGCCAGGAACGCACGAGAGGCGAACGTGGTCCAGAAGATCATCGTCGGTCGTGTCGGGCAGAGCGGTCACGAGGGGGCTCCGGTCGCGTGATGGCTGAGGCGTGTACGGACGTACCGTTGTACGCGATCAGGCCGGAGCGGTCAAAAAGATTACGGGAGGGCGCGGGGCCCGCTCGCTCCGGTGGCCGGCCTCAGCCCGCCGCGACCTTGAGTTCGGCCAGATGCTGGGCCGTGCCCACGAGCCGATCCCAGTGCTGCTCGACATACTCCGGCGGACCACCGATCTGGGCCACGACCTGGGCTACCTGCTCGGTGGGCACCATCTCGATGGCATCCCACGGGCAGACCTTGAGTTCGTAAGGATTCGACTTCTTCCCCGGGATGTGCACGCAGACCTCGCAGCCCACGCACCGCTCGATGTCGATCTCGCACCAACTCTGCAGGTTGTGGAACGTGTCGAACTGCTGCACCTTCACGATGCAATCAACCGGACACACCTCGAGGCACGACTCGCACCCCGTGCAGTTGTCGGCGTTGATGACCGCCAGTTCCTTCGGGAGTTTTTTGCGGGGTCCGGCTTTAGCCATGATGGTGTGGATCGGAGGGGAGGGGGGAGTTCCTGCAGGCTTTTTATCCTAGCCGTCAGGCCCCCGCCGTCAAAATCGGTACACGCTGACGCGGTCAGGCGGCCCGGTGGAAGGCGGGTTCGAGCGTCTCTGCGGGGTTGGCGAACTCGTATCCGAATCGCTCCACGTCCTCGGCGTAGTGGTCGCGGACGAGAGTGGCGAGCCGAGCGTCGTAATACTGTCGATAGTCACCGCGGGCGCTGGCATTTTTCCGGGCCAGGGGCGCGTCGATGCCGATCTGGTGACAGGCATGGGCGAAGTCTGCAGAGAGCGACTCGTAGCGTCCGAGGAAATCGACGAGCAGTCGGCCGTGGCGGTCGGCCACCATCCGCGTCTGCGAGACCTTGTCGCGGCGGATCTCGTAGCGGAGATACGATTCGAAGTCGGCAAGCCGGGCGGTCCGCCGTCGGCGGTGGCTGAAGTGCTGGGGGTGGCCCTTCGCATCCCGTAGGAAGTGGTAGTAGGAGACCATCAGGTCCCATGGGTTGCGGACGAAGGCGAAGCTGAACAGCGAGTCGTAGACCTCGGCGGGCAGGTTCCGGCGGAGCATCTCAGCCGACGTGTGTGGCCGGAACTTCCGCTGCCGGTAGGGGGCGTAGTGGTTGACGCGGATGCCGATCCGGGCGAGCCAGCGGTTGGCCCAGTAGTCTTCGGTGTGGTCGGCGTGGCCCCACAGCGCGTGCACCACGCTCGACCCGCCCGTCTTGGGCACGTGGATGAAGGCGAAGCGGTGGCGGTGGGAGATGAGCATGGCGCGGCCTGTGGGGCGGAGAGGATCGCGAAACCCCTGCCCACCCGCAAGAGCGGTTCGGCCGGTCAAACGCACTCGCCGCGGACCAGATCCTCGGGGGTCTGACGGCTGCGGACGAGCCGGTGGGCCCCCGCGTCGACGAGCACCTCGGCGGGCAGCGGCTTGGAGTTGTAGTTGCTCGCCATCACGAAGCCGTAGGCGCCGGCGATCTCGATCACGAGCAGGTCACCCACCGCCGCTACCGGCAGCGGCCGCGTGGCCACGAAGCCGCCGTCGGTCTGCGTGAAGATGTCGCCCGACTCGCAGAGGGGGCCGCCGACGGCCACCTCCTCGGTCGCGTTGCGGGCGTCGTCATCCCGCGGGCAGAGGCTCATGGGATGGTAGGAGCCGTAGAGCACCGGCCGGGCGAGCGTGTTGAAGCCGGCGTCGACGAGCAGGTACTTCCGGTCCCCCTGCCGCTTCACGGCCCGCACCTCGGTGATCACGGAGCCGCTCTCGGCAGTGAGATAACGGCCGGGCTCGAGTTCGAGGCGGATGCGGTGGCCGAAGCGTTCTTCGAGCCGTTTTCGCGTGGCGTCCCAGAGCGTGAAGTAGCCCGAGAGGTCGGCATGCACCTCGCCGGGCTTGTAGGGCACGGGCAGACCACCGCCGGCCGAGATCATGGTGAGGGATCGGCCCACCTCGATCGCCACCCGCTCCAGCGCCCCGGCCACTTCGGCCAGATGCGCAAGATCGGTGCCACTGCCGATGTGCATGTGGAGGCCGCTGACCTGCAGGCCCGCCCACTCCGCCCGGCGGAGGACCTCGGGAATCTCCTCGTGCCAGATGCCGTGCTTCGAGCCCTCACCGCCGGTGTTGGTCTTCTGGCTGTGGCCGTGGCCGAAGCCCGGGTTCACGCGGAGCGTGATCGATGCGCCGGGCATCCGCTCGGCGAGTTGCTCGATCATGTCGGCCGATCCGCAGTTGACGTGGATGCCGTGCCTCACGACCACGTCGAGGCTGTCACGATCGAAGATGTCGGCCGTGTAGACGATTGGATGGGCCGGCGGCAGGCCGTCGGGCCCGGGCTCCCGGGGGGCGTGTGGCGAGTAGCCGGCGACGATCGCGCGGTGGATCTCGCCCGTGCTCACCGCGTCGACCAGCACGCCCTCGCGGCGGACGATCCCGAGCACCGCAAGGTTGGAGCAGGCCTTCTGCGCGAAGCGGATGGTATCCCAGGCCGCGAGGTCGCGGCACCGGCGGCGGATCGTGTCCGCGTCGTACACATACAGGGGCGTGCCATACTGCTCGGCGAGGTCGGCGATGCTCACGCCGGCGATCTCGCGGCGCAGCCCAGGTTTGGAACCTGCGGCGGAACCAGTGGCGGACGATGCGATCATGGCGGGTGGAACGGGAGGTTAGGGGGCGATGGAGGGCGTGTCGTCGTTCTCGAGTTGCCGCGGCTGC
>CAJBSQ010000195.1 GCA_903958265.1 uncultured Planctomycetaceae bacterium | reverse complement strand
GGACTTCGTGAAGTGGGGCGTGCAGAGGGCGCCGGCGCAGAGGTATCTGCTGCAGATGTGGGGCCACGGCGGCGGGCTCGACGGCTCGCAGTTCGACAGCGAGTCGGGGGATGACGCCCTGACGATCGGCGAACTCGCCACGGCGCTTGGGGCCACGGGCATGCCGGCAATCGATCTGCTGTCGTACGACAATTGCCTGATGGCGATGGCCGAAGTCGGCGTGGCGCTCGCCCCGAAGGTCGGCGGGGTGTTCGTCGCCTCGGAGGAACTCATCAACGGCACCGGGCAGGACTACACCACCGCCTATGCGGCGCTCAAGGTGCCCGATCCCACGACGGTCACCGCCGCGCAGGTCGCCGCCGGCATGGTGTCGAGCTACCAGACGCAGTATCAGGGCGACATCGACCGGTGCGACACCTTCTCGGCGGTGTCCACCGCCGGGTACGCCACGCTCACCACGATGCTCAAGCAGTTTGTGGATGCCACGGCATTCCTCGGAGCGACCGAGCGGACGACGCTGCGGACGGCGGCAACCGGGAGCGTGGCCTACGACGTCACCTCGTTCCGCGACCTCAAGAGTTTCATGACAGGGGTGGTCGCCGCCACCAGCCTGCCGCAGGCGGTGCGAACGGCCGCATCGGCGGCCAACTCCGCCATCGCCACGCTTGTGTCGGCCAAGACATCCGACCAGCGGTCGAGCGGCGGCATCGCCGTCTACCTCCCCACCTCGTCGACCGACATCTACCTCTCGAGCTACGCCACCGACGCCGCCGCATTCTGTCAGGCCACGGGCTGGCAGACGTTTGCGAAGTGGCTCGCCACCGGCACGCGATCGGCCGGCACGGCGACGGTCTCGACGACGGCCCGCCACCACACCTGGCGCACCGACGTTCGCGGCCCCAGCTCCAGCGGAGCGGAAGCCGCCTGGGCGGCGTTTGCCTCCGCCGGCATGGATGCGAGCGGCTCGAAGCCGACCCGCTCCCGTGGCCGGATCTCGGCCTGACGCCGCGGCTCGAGGGCCTGCCGAGGAGCGTTTGATGGCAGCCTCTCGCTACTCCCCCTCCCTGCCGCGGGGCACTTCCCTGCCGCGGGCCTTGGCCGCCGTGCAACGTGCCACCGTCGCCCTGGTGGTGATCGTGGCCGCCGCCTCGCTGGCCGGAGCCGCCACGCCCTATTCGCTCACCAGCACGCTCTACACGCAGGATTTTACCGGCATGGCGAACGCCCAGACGTCGGCGCTGCCGACGGGCTGGGCCTTCGCGTCAGGAACCTCCCCGACGTGGACCAGCGGCACGCTCACCACGACCACGCAGTATGCCGGCACGATTGGCACGGGCACGCTCACCTCGACGAGCGGCGGCGGCGCGTACCTCTACATCGACGGCGACCGCGCGACTGGCACCGACAAGTCGATCGGATTTCTGTCGAGCAGCACCTTCACGAGCCCCCGATCGATTCTTTTTGGTTTCACCAACGACACGGGCGCTTCGATCAACGCGCTCACGTTCGGCTGGCAGTACGAAAAGTACCGCAACGGGACGCGGGCATTCGACTGGAGGTTCTACGGCTCGACGGACGGCAGCACCTGGTCGTCTGTCGCGGCAGGCGACAAGGCCTACCCCGCTGACGCCACCACCAGTCCCGTCGCGATCATCACGTCAACGATGAGCGGTGTCACTCTGTCAGGGCTGTCGATCGGCACGGGTGGTGCCTACTACGTGCGGTGGGACTACGCGGGCCTCACCGGCAGTTCCGGCGGCCAAGCACTCGGCATCGACAGCCTGTCGATGTCGGCCTCGACCGGCCCGATCGTGACCGGCAGTTGGTGGGCGCCAACGGCATCGCAAGGCATCGGCGGTTCCGGGACATGGTCGGCCTCGGCCGCGACGTTTGCCACGACCGTCGCCGGCACGGCCACGGGCATGCTCGTGCCCTCCGGTACGGCCGTGTTCGCCGGCGTGGCGGGCACCGTGACCGTGGCGGGAACGGTCTCCCCAGGTGGCATGGCATTTCAAACCGATGCCTACTCGCTCGCCGGCGGCACGATCCGCCTGCCCGCCGGTGGCACGATCTCGGCAAGCCCTGGGGTCAGGGCAACGATCGCGCCGGCACTCGTGCTCACGGCAGGAACGACCCGTGTGGAAACGGGATCGGCGGCGGGAGTTGTCCTGTCTGGAGCGATCTCGGGCT
>CAJBSQ010000194.1 GCA_903958265.1 uncultured Planctomycetaceae bacterium | reverse complement strand
TGTTCTTCGTCTCCTTCAATCTCAACTCGAACCTGGTGATGTTCTACGCCGTCGCCGCCACCCTCGTCAGCCTGCGGTTGCGCGACCTGCGGCCGTCCACACTCCGTCAGCGACTACCGCGTCTGATGGTCCGCTACGCCGACTTCCTCGCCCTGCCGGTCGTGTTCTGGCTGTGGAAGACGTGGTTCACACCCGCAAACGGCTTCTATGCGAGCGGCTACAACCAGCCATCACTTGCCCCAGACCGCCTTGCGATCGGCTACTTCGGCCTCTTCATCGACTTCGTTCTGCGGGGCCTGGTCGACCTCGTCTCCTCACCGCTTTGCCTCGCCGTTGCATCACTCGCGGGAATCGTCACCGCCATCGCCATCGTCCGGCTCAGAGTGCCCCACACCGATGTCGACGGTTGCAGAAGGCTGGGTCTTTGGCTTGCCCTGAGCGGAGTGTTTCTCCTTGCCGCAGCCGCCTTTCCCTACATCGCCGTCGGCCAGGCGCTTGCCCACGAAGGCTGGCTGAGTCGGAACTGCATACTTTGTCCACTGCCAGTCGCACTCATCGCCTGCGGGGCGGCATTGGAACTCAATCGCTGGCTTCCCGCTCGCCCCCAGGCATGGCTCATTACCGTCGCGATGCTTGTGGTTCTCAGCGCTGGTGGGTGCATCCGTAACTACCTCACCTGGCAGGCATTCGGTGCGAAACAATGGTCGATCCGCGAGAAATTGAATCGGGCTATCGATAAAACTGGAGCGTGCGCGATCCAGCTTCGCGACTATGCGTACGTGCCAGGAACCATCCCGTACTATCCGCCAATCATCTGGACATACATTGGTAGCACGCCTCCGCAACTCCCGAAGACGTTCGTGATCGAAACCACCACAGCCGCGGCTGACGTGTTCCAGCGAGGCCCGGGTGGCGCCATCGAGCGAACGGTGCCGCAGATTCCCCTGACCCCGCAGATGCTCGACCAACTGATCACGGCCACCACGATGCCCTACGCTTTGGAGAGGGTTTCTCGGACAGGCCCCCAGTTGCTCGTTATGGTGGAATCCGGTTTCAATGCGGAATCCCCGACCGCTCTCGGACTTCGTTACCTGCTCCTCCGGTGGCTCGACGGCAACCGTCTGCCGGAGTTCGTCCGCGAGTTCACCAAGGTTCAGTCCTTCCCGATGCCGAAGCTCGAATAACCATGCCCGCCGGGACACGCGTGACTCTCAACCAAACAGAGTGCCTTGAGCCTCGCGAAGACCTCCGCGGGCTTGAGCACCAGCAGTTTGCATTTCGCCGCGTCTCAGTCCATGTGAGCAGTCTGCCTCTCAATAAACTCAGTTTCTCACTCCGGTTCGCCGTGTTGGAGCAGCAACCTCGCATGCCAGGCCAATTCCACACTCGAAAGCCTACTGTGGGCCTTTCCCAGAGGAGACTCACCCCATGAAAATCCTGATTCTCGGATCCCAAGGCAATCTCGGCCAGGACCTCGTGTCGGTCTTCTCGGCCGCGGGCCACGAGGTTGTCGGCTGCGACCGCGATGAGCTCGATGTGACTGACGAGCCCGCCATGCGAGCGATGATCGGCCGCGGCTTCTCGGCCGTGATCAATGCCGTGGCCTACAACAACGTCGACGCTGCCGAGGATCCGGCCAACCGGCCCATCGCTTGGAAGCTCAACGCCGAGGTGCCCGGCGAAGTGGCCCGGGCCTGCCGCGACTCGGGCGCAGCCTTCGTCCACTACAGCACCGACTATGTCTTCGCCGGTGACCAGCCCGAGGGCTACTCAGAAGACGACACTCCGGCACCGATCTCCGTCTACGGCGAGAGCAAGCTCGCCGGAGAGCAGGCCGTGGCCGCTGCCGGCGGACGCTGGTATGTCTGCCGGCTCTCCAAAATCTTCGGCCGGCCGGGGTCCTCCACGCTCGCGAAGCCGAGTTTCGTGAGTGTCATGGTTGGGCTCGCGCAGAGAAAGCCAGAGCTGACGATCGTCGATGAGGAGGTTGGCAGCCCCACCTACACTCGCGATGTGGCCGAGGCCACGGTTCGACTGCTCACCGAGCAGTTTCCACCGGGCATCTACCACCTCGTCAACGAAGGCTCCGGCGTCACGTGGTACGGGTTCGCCGAGGAGTTTTTCAAACTGCTGGGAATCCAGACGCCCCGTAAGCCCGTTACCTCGGCGGCCTTCCCGAAGCCCGCCCGGCGGCCCGCCTTCGCGCCGCTCAAAAACACGAAGTTCCCGCCGCTGCGCTCCCGGCTCGACGCCCTGCGAGCGTTTTTTCACGACTGCCCGCCGGCAGCCTGACCGCCCCACGGTGTCATCGATCGACCGCTGTGCCAGGCGCAGCAGCGGGACCCGAACACCACGACACGTTCGACGGGCCATCTTCCGCAGAGCGACGCCACGACGTCAGATCGGGCAGACGAGGGAAACGCCAGGCACGGTTTCCGGCAG
>CAJBSQ010000193.1 GCA_903958265.1 uncultured Planctomycetaceae bacterium | reverse complement strand
AGCACGCCCCATGCCAGGAGCGCCACGATGGCCCCGACGGCGATCGTCTCGTTCATCGGCCATGGTTTGTGCGCCGTCGGCGGGTGTGTGGAGGTGGATGACATCGGGTGGCTTAGCTGTGCATGCGGGCGACGGGGTCGCCCCGGTCGATGATCGCAGCCTCGGCGGCAGCGAGGGTGCGAAGCCGGTCGCGGACGGCGTCCTCTGGCATGAAGTCGCAGGCCAGGCGCACGTAGGTCGAGTGGTGGCGGGCCTCCGACTCGAAGAGGCTCCGATAGAAGGCCGCCAGTTCCTCGTCGGCCACATGGTCGGCGAGCGCCGAGAACCGCTCGCAACTGCGGGCCTCGATCAGGCCGGCCACGAGCAGTCGGTCGACGGCCCGGCCCGGCTCGTCTTTGCGGATCAGTTCGTGGAGCCGCGCGCCGTAGGAACTCGGCGAGAGTTTCCGGAAGGGGATCTCGCGGCGCTGGAGGAGATCGAGGACGAGCCGGAAGTGCTCGAGCTCCTCGTTCACGATCTCGGTCATCGACCGGGCGAGGTCGACGTGGTCGACATAGGAGAACAGCAGGTTCATCGCCACGCCCGCGGCCTTCTTCTCACAGTGGGCGTGGTCGATGAGCACCTCGTCGAGATGGGCGTCGACCTGGGACAGCCAGCGGGCCGCTGTCGGTGATTGCAGGCTCAGCATCGTGGCGACGGTCTCGCGGAGGCGGACGTGACGAGTGGGGTCGTTGCCGCGGGGTGCGGACGGTGGCATCATACCGGGGTTGTCCTGCGGACCGCCGTCTTCCGGAGTCATTGCCCGTGATCGCCTTCGACCGGCCTCCCCCCGCCTCCCGTCCGCTCGCCGAGCGGAACGTGCTCGGCGGCATTCTTGCGACCTGCTCCAGCGACCCGCTGACGGGCTTTTTTCGCGACGGCTGCTGCCGTACCGGCGCCGACGACGCGGGCGTGCACACCGTCTGCGCGGTGATGACGAAGGAGTTTCTGGTGTTCACCGTGAAGGCCGGCAACGACCTGGTCACGCCGCGGCCGCAGTGGGGATTTCCCGGGCTGGTGGTCGGCGACCGCTGGTGCCTCTGTGCGGCCCGCTGGCTCGAGGCCGCCGAGGCCGGAGCGGCCCCCCCGGTGGTGCTCGAGGCCACGCACGAGAAGACACTCGCGATCGTGCCGCTCGACCTCCTGAAGAAGCACGCCGTGCCGCCGGCATGACCGGTTGGCTGCTCGTCGCCGCCGTAATGACCGTTGCCGCGGTCTATGCCTCGGTGGGGCACGCGGGGGCGACCGGCTACATCGCGGTGATGACGCTCTTCGGCCTCGAGCCGGCGGTCATTCGGCCGACGGCGCTGGTGTTGAACGTCGTGGTGGCGACGATCGGCAGCGTGCAGTTCGCTCGGGCCGGCCACTTTGATCGCCGGCTGTTTCTGCCGCTCGCCGCCGCGAGCGTGCCCGCCGCAGCCGTCGGCGGTTGGCTCACGCTGCCGACTGCCGCGTTTGAGATGGTGCTGGGCGTGGTGCTCGGCTTCGCGGCGGTCCGCATCGGCGCGGAGGCGCTCGGATCGGGTCGTGCGGTCAGCGGCGGCGAGCCTGAGCCGTCGTCGCGACTTCCCGAAGACTCACTCCAGAGGTTGGCCGCACTCGTGGGAATCGGTGGCGCGGTGGGCCTTCTTTCGGGGCTGACCGGCGTCGGGGGGGGCGTGTTTCTGACGCCACTCCTGCTGGCGCTCCGCGCGGCCTCCATTCGCACGATCGCCGCGACGTCGGCGGCGTTCATCCTCGTCAACTCGCTCGCCGGCCTCGCCGGCGGCCTCGCGGCGGGACGAACCGTGCCGCTGCCGGGGCTGGAACTCGTGGCTGCCGCCGCGCTTGGCGGCGTGATCGGCTCGCACCTCGGCGCCTTCCGGCTGCCCGTCACCGCGATCCGATTGTTGATGGCGGCGGTGCTCGCCATGGCGAGCGCGAAGTCGCTGCTCTGAGAAAAAAGGTGTCAGCCACCAAATCTGGGCAATCTGGCAACTTCCTCAGATTTGGTGGCTGACACCGGTTCCTTACCCGAAGCGCCAGGGCAGAGAACTCACACGTCCCGCCGGCGCCGAGCATGTCGCCGGCCGGCTGCGGCGGCACGACGAAGCGAGAGTCAACAAGAAGCCGTATCAGTGAGCCGCCACCTTCGAGAACAGGTTGAGCACCACCACGCCGGCCACGATCAGCGACATGCCCAGCACCGCCGGCGGGTCGAGTTTCTCGCCGAAGGCGAGCCAGCCGATCAGGGCGATCAGCGTCACGCCCGCACCCGACCAGATCGCGTAGCCCACGCCCACCGGAATCCGCTCGAGCGTGAGCGAGAGGAAGAGAAAAGCCGTTCCGTAGCCGGCGAGCACCATCAGGCTGGGCCCGAGTTTCGTGAACCCGGCGGAGCCCTTGAGGAAGCTCGTGCCCACCACCTCGGCCACGATCGCGATCGCGAGATAGAGCCAGTGCATGCCGCAGAACTCCTCCGGAGAACTGTCAATCCTCTGGTAAAGTGTAGCCGTCCTGCGGCTGCTGGATGCCGCAGTGCGTTTTCAGGAATCGAATCCCATGCAGGACGGCGCTTCCGCGACCGGCGGCCACACGATCGACGCGGTGCTCTCGGCGGCCAGCGATGAGACGCGGGCCGCGCTGCGGACCCTGGGCGAGCTCGTCGGGAACGAGCCGACAACGGTGCTCTCGCCGACGCAGTTCGCCGTCCGGCACCTGGGCGTGGACCAACTCGATCTGGCGAGCACGAAGTTCACCGGCCCCGGCACGTCGCTCGCCGTCCTCGGCAACCTGCTGCGGCTCGAGATGGAGCGGTATGGTTCCCGCGTGGTCGTCGGCTCCCCCGGCGATGGCCTGCCGCCGACCTGGTCGCAGCTCGACGTCGGCCCCGACGAGAAAGTCGCGGTGCCGGGGCGATTGGTGGCGTTTTTCCCTGCGGGCACGCTCGCTGCCGAGCCGCTCTGCGTGGCGATCGACGACCGTCACTGGCAGCGGGAGTTCGCGATCCTCTCCTCCCAGTCGGCCAAGGACGTCGCCGAGAAGACCCTGGAGGCATTCCGGGCCCGGCTCAAGACCCGGGAAAACCCGCTCCGGGGCCGGGTGCTCGAGGCCTGCGTCAACGATGGCTGCGTGCGGATCAGCGTCAGTGCCGCGATCTCGAGCGAGCGAAGCGGGCTGATCCTGCCCGACGACCTCTGGGCGGAGGTCGACGTGTTCCTCGCCTCGGCGACGAGCCGCCGCGACCTGCTCAAGTCGCTTGGCCTCGGCACCAATCGTGGGATGCTGATCGCGGGGCCTCCGGGTGTCGGCAAGACGCACCTCGTCCGCGTGATCGCCAGCGAACTCGCCGGCCGCTACACGACGCTCCTCGCCGACGCCAACGCGATGCGACACACGATCGCCGACCTCTATGCGGAGAGTGACACCTTCGGGCCGACGCTCGTCGTGCTCGACGACATCGACCTCGTGCTTGGCCACCGCGACTCCAGCGGCACCAACACGTCGCTGGCCGATTTTCTTTCGACGCTCGATGGCGTCCGCCAGCGGGACGACATCCTCACGATCGCCACCACCAACGATCCCAAATCGCTCGATCCAGCCGCCCAGCGGTCGAGCCGCTTCGACATGGTGATCACCCTGCCGATGCCCGACGCCGCCAGCCGGGCCCGGATCCTCGAGCGCCATCTCGGGCCGCTGGGTCTCGACCTCGAGTTCCACACGCTGGCCGACACGCTCGAGGGGGCGACGGGGGCTGACGTGAAGGAGGTGGTCCGCCGGGCGGTGCTCGAGCACGGCGCGCGATTCACGCAGGCCCAGTTGGTGGAGATCGCCGAGTCGGGCCGCTGGAAGGCAACGGTCAACTACCGGAAGTATCTCTGAGACGGGTCCCGGCGGAGGTGGGCCGCGGGTTTTTCGCCTGCGGCACGCGGGTGGGCAGTGATGCTGCTCGAAAACCTTCACCGCCGCGGGCAGTCCGGTTGGAAGCGAGTGTTGCCCGCAGGCGCGCCACCGAGGATAACGGTGTGAGTGGAAACGATCGGGTCTTCCTCAGGACAGCGGAGGTAACGATGCAGACTCGTGAACGGTCGTCGCGGCGGAGGTTTCTGAAGCGGGCGGTGGCGGGCTCGGCCGCGGCCGTCGCGGCGCCGATGGTGATCCCGTCGTCGGCGCTGGGCCTCGACGGGGCCGTGCCGCCGAGCGAGCGAATCCGCGTGGCCGGCATCGGCATCGGCCGCCGCGGCGAATACGACCTCGGCTGTTTCCTCCAGCAGCCCGACGTGCAGTTCGTGGCGGTCTGCGACGTCAAGCAGGCCCGCCGGGATGCGGTGAAGGCGATCGCCGACAAGCACCACGGCACCGCGGAATGCCGCACCTATCACGACTTCCGCGAACTCCTCGATCAGCCCGATGTGGACGCCGTGCTGATTACCACGGGGCCCAACTGGCACGGTCTGATGTCCATGCATGCGGCGCAGGCTGGCAAGGACATCTACTGCGAGAAGCCCTGCACCAAGAACATCGCCGAGAGCCTGATCCTTCGCGACACGATGCGGCGGTGCGGCACGGTGTTTCAGGCGGGCACGCAGCGCCGGAACCTGCCGCACTTTGCCTTTGCCTGCGAACTCGCCCGGACCGGTCGCCTGGGACGGATCACCCGCGTCTACGCTCACCCAGCCGGCATGAAGGCCTTTTCCAGCGGTTGGCTGCCGGAGGACCCGGCGCCCGATCCGGCGGTCGCTGACTGGGATATGTACCTCGGCCCAGCCGCCTGGCGGCCATTCAATGCAAAGTCGCTTGCCGACGGCTTCAACTTCGAGAAGGGTGGCGGGCTCGTCGGTGGCGGCGTGCTGGAGTGGGGCTCGCACTGTGTCGACCTCTGCCAGTGGGCGGTGAACGACTGCCTGCCGCCGACCGACTATGCGCCACCGGTCGATGAGCAGATCGTCTGCCGCTATGCAGGCGGCGCCGAACTCGTATTCCGGGAGAAGGACTGGATCCCGCTCGGCTCCTGCCCGGTGCGGTTCGAGGGCGAGACCGGCTGGGTGGAGGCGGGCGACAGCGGCAAGATCGTGCTCTCGT
>CAJBSQ010000192.1 GCA_903958265.1 uncultured Planctomycetaceae bacterium | reverse complement strand
CGGCGGCGTGGCGAGCCTGTCGAGCTTGGACCGATACGTGGCCTCGATCGACGCGGGTCCCTCGCTGAACTGACTGCCGTCGAAGCGGATCTCCCGGTGGACGTCGAAGCCCCCGAATCCGGTGTTGTAGGCCTTCACGGGAGGCTTCACCGCCACCGTCCGGGTGGTGGTCGTTCCGTTGAAGTGCAGCGTGAACACGGGCCTGCCGTGATCGGCGCCCAGCTTGAGCACCGGCTGGCCCCTGATGACCGCCGCACCCGTGATGTGGGCGCCGAAGAGATGGCGATTGATCGGTGAATCCTGTTCGACGGCCGGCGGCGAGTGCTGCTGGATGAACTCCTTCGAGATTCGCAAAACGACCTTCGTCTGCACGGGTGAGCCGTCCGACGACTCCTGCGGCGTGTCGACAAGCGCGTCCTGCACCTCCTGCTTCACCTTCTCCTGCAGCGTGTCTGTGAGCGTTCCATCGATGGCGTCCTTGATGGTGTCCTGCAGCGTGTCCTTGATGACGTCCTTGAGCGTGGTTGGGGGGGCCGCCTCGTCGGCTGCACCGATCGCTGCCAACGACAACAGCAACGGGACGGCGAGGGCGAATCGACAAGGTGTGCGTCGTGCAATCACGTGAATATCCCTGGTGAGCAGGCGAGCCTCCGCACGCCGAAGTCATTCCGGCGGCAGGCTAGCGGGATGATACTAGTTACAAGGATAGCCCGGTCAATGGAACGTCCGCCAGCATTGCCCGGCAGATGAGCGGCGCCCGATCAAGCCCCAGCCGCTTCGCCACCTCGGTGGAGTTCGAGTTTTCGTGCGCTCAGCCCGAAAAGCGCACGTCCACGCTCGCTTAGCGAAGGTCTCGCCATCCTCAAAACTCTGGCGACAGCTGGCCGTCCCTCGCTCCGACGAGCCACTTCACCGCCACTCCGTCGATCGATTCTGACAGGAACCTCACCGAGCCGTCGGCCATCACCAAGTTCAGGCCGCTCGGGTGGAAGGCGAAGGGTTCGTCGTTGGGCCCGCAGTTGTTCGTCTGCCACGGGCACTCCGCCGGCCCGCCGATCGGGACGGCATTTTGGTTGATGACCGCCTTCTTGGAGCCGGTCGAGTTGCTCGGACCCGAGTAACCGTTGGTGCACGCGTCTGGGTCGGCCCAGGCGAACACCCGGCGGGCGCCCGCCGAGCCGCTCGCATTGTTTTTCTTGACCGGGTCGGCCTGGCTCGACCCAGTCACGGCATCGCGGCTCGAGTAGGCGCCAAACAACGCCACGTCGGGGTGCGAGCGACTGGCGTCTTCCATGCAGAGAATCGTCTTGGAAGTCCCGTCGGTCACCCGCGCGAAGCCCTTGTCGGAGCAGTTGAGGCAACCATCCTGCACCTGCGCGACCCAGGCTGCATTCCCCGCGGGCACCTGCCGCTCACCGTAGAGCGGGTCGCCCGGCGTGGAGTTTACGTCGGACAACGCCACAAACATGTAGTCGAAGCCGCCATAGTTGCTGATCGGATCGCGGACTGATCCGCCCGGTGCGCTTCCGCAGAGGAACGTGCTGATGGAGTTTTTCGCGGCCGCCTGGCCGGCTGGAAATGCGG
>CAJBSQ010000191.1 GCA_903958265.1 uncultured Planctomycetaceae bacterium | reverse complement strand
ACGCGTTCCACTTGTCGTCCTCCTCCAGTGGCACGAACGACCCGTCGTTCGAGAACGGCGTTATCGGTTTTCGTCTTGCAAGTCCGGTTGCCGTGCCCGAGCCGTCGACGTATGCCATGGCGCTCGCGGGGCTTGCCGGTGGAGGTTGGCAGGTGTTCCGCTGCCGCAAGCGGGCCTGACGCGCACCACGCCCGGGATCGCGATCTGCTCGATGGGGAACTGAATCCCGGAGTCGCAGTTCCATTTACCCAGCCGCCAGTTTTCAGGGCGGCACAGGCTGGTCAGTTCCCGGGCGGCTTCGTGGGGCTCGTGGGTTTGGACCCAGATGCCGGTCAAGCAGGCCGAGATGAGTTCGTGGAGGCGGGTGGAGAGGGTGGGGGCGGAGGTGGACGTGGGCGGTGCGGTTGTCGTGGTGTTCTTGGGTCGGGGCATAGTGTCTCCGTGGAAGAGGGGTGAGGGGTTGCCAGGGGCTGGGGTGACGGCGGCGCATCCAGTGAGACCTGATAGATTCGAAGCCAGTTCGTCTTCGAGAAGATGGAAGGCCTACGGCTTCTACACATCAAGGAAATAACCATGCGTCACCGAATCCTCTCGGGTCTGCTCGTCGTGGCGGTGATGGCTCTGATGACGGCAAGGCCCGCACAGGCGGCTGATGACGACACGCAGGCAGTCAAGGCGGCGGTCGCCACGTTTCACGACGCGCTCAACGTGCTGTTCACCGGCGACGTAGCCCCCATGAAGGCCATCTGGTCTCATGCCGATGACGTGACCTATATGGGGCCTGTGGGCGGCATGCAGGTCGGCTGGGCGCAGGTGGAACCGTACTGGGACAAGCAGGCGGCCAAGAAACTGGGTGGCAAGGTCAATCCCGTGGACGTGCATATCACAGCCAGCCCTACGTTGGCCGTCGTTCACTACTACGAGAAGGGCGAAAATGTCATCGATGGCAAGTCGCAGCCCGTGAACATCCGCGCGACGACCACGTTTCGTAAAGAAGGCGGCCAGTGGAAGGTGATCGGCCACCACACCGACACGCTGGCATACCTGCAGAAGTAGGGCGGCAGGTTTGGCATTCAGGCGGTGGCACGACCTACTCGCCGACGAATCTGACTGGGACTACCCGGCCAGTGGAGAGCGTGATCAAGGACAGCCCGGTCAATGGCACTTCCGCAACGGTCTTCCGGCTGATGAGCGACCCGTGAGCCTCGGGAGGAGCGGCCCGGGCGTCCGGAACGGGTTTCTCGAAACGCCCCCCGGTTCGAAGTGAGCCGCGGGCGGGCGGTGGCGTCAATCGTCACGCCTGCCGCAGCGCTCAGCAGCCGCTCGATCTTAGCAAGAAAGATCTTCGTGAGGGCGCCGACGGCCTCGGGGCGGTCGGCGAGGAAGTAGCGCAGACGGGAGAACGAAGAAGGCCGCCCGCAGAGATGGTCTGGGGCGGCGAGAACGATCAGGACCGGGATACAACCGGCATCGAGGGCGTAGAGAAGGCTGCTGCGATTCCTGTGGGTTAACCACGCATGGCCAGCCGTAGGTCCGTTCGTTGACGCCCCCCACTGGAAGCCCTAGGCTCTGTCTAACGTTGCGGGTCATGTGGCCGCGCGTAAGCCACTTTCTGGACCTGCTACTGCACGCACCCGTCACCGCTGTCTGCTTGACACGCTGACCTTCTTTTGCGGCAGTGCTTTTTGCTCGCCACCGAGTTTGCTCCACCGAGTT
>CAJBSQ010000190.1 GCA_903958265.1 uncultured Planctomycetaceae bacterium | reverse complement strand
TCGCCCGCGAGAAGCCGGCGGATGACAAGCCAACCGGCGACAAGCCAGCCGGTGAGAAGTCGGCGGCCGACACCGCGACCGTGGACCGTGGGCCGTTTGAGTCGGCGGTCACCGCGAAGGGGGCCTTCGAGCCGGTCGAGCACGTCGTCGTCGAGTTTCGGCCCGAGGCCTGGTCGCAACCGCTCGAGATCGTGCGTGTGGTTTCGCATGGATCGCGGGTCAACGCCGGCGATCCGCTGGTGGAGTTCGACACCAAGAAACTCGACCGTGCCATCGAGGACCTGAAGGTGGAACTTGCCGCCGCCGCGAACGCGCTGGAGATTGCCCGCCGGGAGCTGCCCGCAGCCGAGGCGCTCCATCCGCTGGAGATGGCCGACGCCGAGCGGCAGGCCAAGATCGCCGCCGAGGATCTCGCCCGGTTTCTCACGATCGACAGGCCTCTGGAGGAGGAGTCGGCCCGCTTCAGTCTCCGCAGTGCGGAGGAGCGGCTGAAGTACGCCCGCGAGGAACTCCGGCAGCTCGAGGCCATGTACAAGGACAAGGATCTCACCGAGGAAACGGAGGAAATGATCCTCCAGCGGACGCGGTTCGACGTCACGCAGGCCGAGTTTTCCCTCAAGCGGGTGGCCGAGGCCATGGAGCAGCAGCTTCTGCTCGATCTGCCGAGGGGCGAGATCGAAGTGCGTCGCGGGGCGGAGCGAGCGGGGCTCTCGCTCGAGAAGCTCCGGGCCACGCTGCCGTTGCAGCTCGCCCAGAAGAAGGCCGCCCTCGCGAAGCAGGAGCACGAGCGGGCCGAGTCGCTCCGCCGGCTGCAGGAGCTCGAAGCCGATCGCGCCGCGGCGACGGTGCGGGCCCCGCGGGGCGGAATGGTCTACCTCGGACGGCTGCGGGACGGCGTCTGGACGACCGGCGCGGTCGCCGCGAAGGCGGTGGTGGGCCAGCCGGCCCCACCCGCGGAGCTCGACTTCACGGTCTTCGATCCCGACCGCCTGCAGTTTCGCGCGAGGATCGAGGAGAAAGACCTCCACCTGATCGGCGCGGGCCTCGCCGGTCGCGTCGAGCCCACGGGGTATCCCGAAGCCGACGTGCCCGTGACACTCGCGCCGTTGGTGCCCGTGCCCCGCGAGGGAGCGATCGACGCGGTGTTCGCCGTGGCGGCCAAAGAGGGCATGCCCAAACTCCTGCCGGGGATGTCCGGTGGCGTGCGCTGCGTGGTCGCAAAGCGGCCCGAGGCCCTGACGGTGCCAAGCGCCGCGGTGTTTCGAGACGACGACGGCAGTCGACACGTGTTTCTGGTGGCCGCCGATGGCAAGGCCGTGAAGCGGGGGGTGAAGGCGGGCCTCACGTCCGGCGGCCGCACCGAGATCCTGGAGGGGGTCGCCGCGGGAGACCGGGTGCGGACCTCGAAACCGTGAACGGGCGTGCGATGATCATCCTGCAGGTGGTCGCCGTGGTTGTGCTGGCCGCCGGCGTGGCGGCGCGGGCCGGCGGCGAGCCACCGGTCGTCGCCGGGGTGGAGCCGGCGGCAGCGTGGATCCGCAGGTCGTCGGCGGTGGACGTGCGGGCCGAGGAGCTCGATGCGGCCATTGCCCGGGGGAGGGCGTTTCTGGTCGGCACGCAGAACCCCGATGGCTCGTTCGGCTCGGCAGAGCGGACAAAAGACCTCAACATCATGGCGGGCGTGGGCTCGCACTTCGGCTTTCGGGCCGCCACGACGGCCCTCTGCGTCCAGGCCCTGATCGAGGAAGACGACGGCTCAGCGGAGGTGGCCGCGGTGATCGACCGGGGCGAGCGCTGGCTCCTCGACCACCTGCCCGACGTGCGGCGGGACGATCCGACGATGATCTACAACGTCTGGGCCCACGCCTACGGCATCCAGGCGCTCGTGGCGATGCACGGCCGGAAGCCCGACGAGGCGGCGCGGCGCGAACGAATCATGGAGCTGATCCGCGGGCAGTTTGACAGGCTCGTGAAGTACGAGTCGGCACAGGGGGGCTGGGGCTACTACGACTTCACCATCGGCTCCCAGCGACCTGCATCGGCGTCGACGAGTTTCGTAAATGCGACAGTGTTGATCGCCTTCCACGATGCCAGCCGGATCGGCGCCGAGCCGCCGGAGAAGGTGACGCGGCGGGCGATCGAGGCGACCGAAGAGCAGATGCTCCCGGATTTCAGCTAC
Organism: uncultured Planctomycetaceae bacterium; assembly: GCA_903958265.1. GTDB lineage: Bacteria > Planctomycetota > Planctomycetia > Pirellulales > UBA1268 > QWPN01. Next base: position 582 of record CAJBSQ010000190.1, on the reverse strand, counting down.
CTCTACGGCATGTATCTCAAGTGGCAGCCGCGGCGCGGGATCAACCGCCCGGGTGGCAGCCTCGCGCGGAGCCAGGCCTGCAATCTGGCGCTGCGGCTCTGGGGCGACGAGCGGATCACCGACGCAGTGATCGAAGAATGGCTCGACCGGCTGATCGTGCGAAACGGCTGGCTCGAACTCGGGCGGAAGCGGCCGATCCCGCACGAGTCGTTCTTCCAGGTCGCGGGGTACTTCTATTTCTACGGGCACTATTACGCGGCCCGGGCACTGGCCGAGATTCCCGCGGAGCTCCGGCCGCACTACCAGGACAATCTCGCGCGGATCATCATGAAGGTGCAGGATGCCGACGGTTCGTGGTGGGACTATCCGCTCTACAACTACCACCAGCCATACGGCACGGCCTACGCGCTGATGACGCTCCATCGGTGCCGCAGGCCGTGAACGCCGCGTCGCCCCTTCTGCTGGGGAGGGGCGACGGTGACGGCCTTCATCCGGTCGTCCGCATCCCGGAGGCGATGCCCTGCACGCAGAGCCGCAACAGGTCGCGGTGGTGGTCGGCCGGTGGCGTCGAGGGGTTGGCCT
>CAJBSQ010000189.1 GCA_903958265.1 uncultured Planctomycetaceae bacterium | reverse complement strand
GGCTTCAACTCCGGGGCCGAGCGGGCGATCCGCTGGACCCGCAGCCAGCTCGAGTTGCACGACCGATTGCCGCGGAACTCGGCCGATTCGCTGATGGATTTCCTGGGCGAACTGCCCCGCACGCATGCCGACGGCGACTTCATGTTCGTGCACGGCTCGGCCCGCCGGCCGCTCGATGAATACGTGTTTCCCGAAGACATCTATAATCCCCTGAAGATGGAGCACATCTTCGAACTCGTCGGCCGCTACTGCTTCCAAGGCCACACCCACATTCCCGGTCTGTTCACCCTGTCGCCGGAGTTCCTGTCGCCCAGCGTGCCCCGCAGCGACGCGGAGGTGGCCATCGATCTCCCGGCCACGAAGGCGATGGTCAACGTCGGGTCGGTGGGTCAGCCCCGCGACAACGATCCGCGGGCCTGCTACGTGGTGGTCGAGGACGACCGCCGGGTGCGGTTCCGCAGGATTGCCTATCCCTTCGAGACGACCTGCCGCAAGATTCATGGCATCGCCGACCTCGACAACTTTCTTGGCGATCGTCTCAGCCAGGGCCGCTGAGCGTCCGTCGTTTCCCACATCCCTCCCTTTCGCAGCAGGCACGCTTCCGTGGACCGTCGTACCATCCAGTTCTTCGTCATTTCGCTGGCGATCATCCTGGCCAGCCAGGTGCTCCAGACATGGCTGTTTCCCCGTCCGCCGGAGCCGGCCGGGGCGCAGGCCGGCAATCGGGTGGCTGACCAGGCAGGCCCTCCGGCCGACGCGGCTGACCCGGCCGGGCCCGCAGCAACTGGCTCCGTCGAGCAGGCGATCCCGAATCTGAACGCGGCCGCAGCCGAAGCCGGCGGAATCGGCGAGGCGTCGCCGCCGGCCCCGCGGGTTCGCCGCACGCTCGGCTCGCTCGATCCCGCCGCGGACCGGATGCTCGTCACGTTCACCAGCCGCGGCGCCGCAATCGAGCGGATCGAACTGGCCGACGAGAAGTTTCACGATCAGGACGACCGCTCCGGATACCTCGGCCATCTCGCCGCCGAGGCCGTGGAGGGGGGCTGTCGCATCGGCGTGGTGGGCCCCGGCACCCCCGCGGCCCGCGCCGGCCTGAAGGTGGGCGATGTGATCGCGAAGGTCGATGGAACGGCCACGCCCGACGCCGACGCGCTCCGCGAGGTGCTCGCGACGACGAAGCCCCGCCGCACCGTGACGCTCGACGTGGTCCGCGATGGCAGCTCCTCCGCGATCGACGTGAAGCTCGATCGGCGACCGCTGGAGGTGGTGCGTCCTGAATACCAGACAGCGCCCGTCGACGATCCCGATGGCAGCCCGCACGACCCGCTCTCGTTTCGCCTGTCGCTGGAATCTCGCGACGGTCGCAAGCGACCGGCGGAGCCGCTGGCCGAGATTCCCGGCCTCGAACTCGCCGACGTCGACTGGCAACTCGACGCCGCGGCCGATCCGTCGCGGGTGCGGTTCACCCGCACGCTCCCCGGCGGGCTGACCGTGGCCAAGGAATATCGCCTGGCCGCGACCGCGGGCGACGGCCAGGAGGGCAACGGCTACGGGCTCGAACTCGTCGTGCAGTTGCGGGCCGGCGACAAGGACGCCACCGTGGCCTACGCGCTCGACGGCCCCACGGGACTGCCGACCGAGGGCTGGTGGTACGCCCAGCGGGTGGCCCGCGACTGGGGCTCGCTGGCCGTTCGCGACGTGGCGATCCGCTTCACAGGCAAGCCGGGCACGATGATCAGCGGCCTGAAGATCGCCGACGGCAAGCTCGACTTTCCCTCGTCGTCGATCGGGGCGAGCACGCCCCTGTCGTTCGCGGGCGTCGACGCGCTCTACTTCGCGGCGGCCCTGATTCCCGCCGACTCCGGTGCCGACGCGCCGGCGCTCGCCGAGGTGCGGCCGCTCGCCGTGGGCGAGGTGCCCTCGGCGGCCCGCAAGAAGCTGATCGACGTGACCAGCCGGGTCGTGTCTCGCGACCTCGCGATCCCGTCGGGAACCACCGTCAGCCACCGCTACGGCATCTTCGCCGGGCCGAAGCGGCCCGAACTGCTCGCCCAGTACGGCGCGGCCGGCTCCGCCATGGACGACCTTGTGTACTACGGCTGGTTCGGCTGGGTGGCCCGCCCGATGATCGCCATTCTCCATGCCATCCACGCTGTGATCGGCAACTACGGGATCGCGATCCTGCTGCTCACGGTGCTCGTCCGCGGGGCGATGTTTCCGGTGAGCCGCAAGCAGGCAATCTCCTCGCAGAAGATGCAGGAACTGCAGCCGGAGATGAAGGCGATCAACGAGAAGTACCAGGACGACCCCACCAAGAAGACGCAGGCCACCCAGGATTTGTGGAAGAAGCACAACTACAATCCGATGGGCGGCTGCCTCCTGGTGTTCATCCAGGTGCCGATCTTCATGGGGCTCTACCGCTCGCTCGCCACCGACGTCGAGCTGCGGCAGGCCCCGCTGTTTAGTTCGGCGATCCGCTGGTGCTCCAATCTCGCCGCTCCCGACATGCTCTGGGACTGGTCGAAAGTGCTGCCGGCATTCCTGACAGCCCCCGAGGGCTGGCTCGGCCCGTTCTTAAACCTCTTCCCGCTGGTGACGATCGGCCTGTTTCTCTGGCAGCAGAAGCTGTTCATGCCGCCGGCGGTCGATGAGCAGCAGAAGATGCAGCAGCAGGTGATGAACTACATGATGTGGTTCATGGCCCTGATGTTCTTCAAGGTGCCCTGCGGCCTATGCCTGTACTTCATCGCCTCGAGCCTGTGGGGTATTGCGGAGCGGCTCTGGCTTCCGAAGACGCTGCCGAAGACGGCCGCCGGCGGGCGGGTGGTCGATGCGGGGTTTTCGGCGGTCGCGAAGACGTCGGCCAACGGGGCGGCGACGGCGGCCCGCGAGAAGCGGCAGTCTCGGAAGAAGCAGAAGTAGCGGTTCGGAATGAACAGCCCGGTGACGTCCGGGCGGATCACGGCAGCCCATGTGGTCGGCGGATGAACTGATCGTGGCGGCCGCGACCGTGCCTGGAGCGGGCGGGCGGGCGATCGTCCGCATCGCGGGCCACGGGCTCGACGCCGTGCTCCGGCGGATGTTCGAGGCCTCGGCAGCGGGCTTTCCCGCCCCGGGCGAGCGGCCGCGGGCGGTGAGCGTGCGGTTCGCGGCCGACGGCCTCAGGCGCGACTGGGGGCCGCTCGAACTGACCGTGCTCGCCTGGCCCGGGCCGGCCGGACCGATCGGCGGGCCCCTGGCCGAGGTGCAACTGCCATCGTCGGCACCGCTGGTCGATGCCGTGGTCGCGGAGGCCTGCTGCCATGGAGCCCGACTCGCCCGCGGCGGTGAGTTCACCCTGCGGGCCTTTCTCACGGGCCGACTCGACCTCGTGCAGGCCGAGGCGGTGCTCGGCGTGGTCGAGGCCCACACGCCCGACGAACTCACCGCGGCGCTCGACCGGCTGGCGGGCGGGGCGGGGCGGTCGCTGGCGGGCGTTCGCAGTGATCTGCTCGACCTCCTGGCCGACATCGAGGCGTCGATCGACTTTGCCGACGAGACCGCGCCCGACTCCGTGCCGGTGGCGGTCGCGTGGTCCGAGGTGCTGCGGCGGCTCGACGGGTGCCACGCGGAGATCGGAGAGGCCTCGCGCCGCCTCGCGATGCGGACCACCGCCGCGAACGACCTGCCGCGACTCGTGCTCGTCGGTCGCCCCAACATCGGCAAGAGCAGCCTCTTGAATCGCCTCGCGGGCCACGAGGCGGCGCTGGTGGCCGACGAGTCGGGGACGACCCGCGACTGGATCGAGATCCGCCTGCCGGTCGCCGGGGCCCGCGAGGTCGTGCTCGTCGACCTAGCGGGCGTGTGGGGTGAGGCCGGCGAGACAGCCGGGGAGGCAGCGGGCCCCGGTATTCCGACCGACGCAGGCGACGACGAGATCGGTCGCCTCGCGCAGCAGCGGGCCGCGACCGAGATCGCGCGGGCCGATGTGCTGATCGCCTGCCGCGACGCCGCGGAGCCGGTGCTCCCGCTGATTCAGCCGGGGGGCGCCCCCCGCATCGACGTGCTCACGAGGTCGGATCGCGCCGCCGTGCCGCCGTGCGCGGGCGTGATCGCCACGAGCAGCCGCACCGGGGCGGGGATTGCGGAGCTGCGCCGCGCCATCGAGGCCGCGGTGGCGACGCTACCGCCGCGGGGCCCGACCGCGACGGTGCGGATGGCGGTGGGCTGCGACGCGGCGGCCAGGGCGGTCGCCGAGGCCAGGCGGGAGGTGCTCGCGGCAATCTCCGGAGCTGCCGTCGACGAGGCGCTGGTGGCGGAGGGCATCCGCGGGGCGGTGGAGTCGCTCGCGGAGATCACGGGGGCCGCGATCGGCGGCGACCTGCTCGATCGGATATTCTCCCGGCATTGCATCGGGAAATGAGGCCGCCGTGATGAGTGCGATCGCTGCAACGCTGGAGGCACTGCGAGCCGGGGCGGCGGCGTTCGCCGGACGGGATTCGGCGGCGCGGGCCGCGATCGCCCGGGAGGCGGCGCTGGCCGTGGCCCGCACCGCCGACCGCTGGATCGATGCGGCGGTGGCCATCAAGTCGGGTGGCGGAAACGCGTCTGTCGTCGCCGAGGAGGCGGCCACCGGCCCGATCGCCACGCTCCGGCTGCTGCTGATCACGGCCCGCGGGCTCGACGAGATCGCCCGGAGCGGGACGCCGCGGCCGGCGGCGCCGCCCCGGGTGCTGCACCGTGGCGATGCCGATGCTTCGCTCATCGGCGTCGACGTGATGCCCGAGCCGTGGATCGCCGACCGGGCGATGTTCGGCGGCCATCGGTGCCTCGTCCGCTGCGCGAATCCGGGCGACCTCGCCGCGTTTCGGCGGATGTGGCTGGCCGAGTGCCGGGAGCGGCCGCAGCGCGGGGGCGTGGCCGTGGTGCTCGGTGCCGGCAACGTCACCGGCCTCGCCGCGGGCGATTGCATCTCGCAGGTCTTCGAGCACGGCCGCAGCGTGCTGCTCAAGCTTCATCCGCTCCACGAGCCGATGGTGCCGGTGCTCGGCGACGCCCTCGCCCCGCTGGTGGCCGCCGGCATGCTCGCGATCGTGGTGGGCGGCGCCGACCTCGCCGCCGAGGCAATCGCGTCGCCCGTGGCCACCCACGTGCACTTCACGGGGGGACAGGCGGCCTTCGATGCCATCGTCTGGGGAGGGAGCGGCCCGCGCGGGCCCGACGCGCGTCCGGTGCTGACGACGCCGATCACCTGCGAACTCGGGGGCGTGACCCCATGGATCGTGGTGCCCGGGCGGTATACCCCGGCGCAGCTCCGCTTTCAGGCCGATGTGATCGCCGCCTCGATCATCAACAACACGTCGTTCAACTGCCTTGCCACCAAGTGCGTGGTCACGTGTCGGTCGTGGGAGCAGCGGGGGGCGTTTCTCGAACTCGTTGCGGGCCGGCTCGCGGCAACGCCGCCGCGGCAGGCCTGGTATCCGGGCGCGGCGGCGGCGTGGGAGGAGGTCACCGGCGGCGCACGATCAGTCGATGGCACGCTGCCCTGGATGTTTCGCACGGGCCTGGATCCGCAGCGGGAGCCCCGCTGGCTCGAGCGCGAGTGGTTCGCGCCGGTGGCGGTGGAGGTTCCGCTCGACGCTGCCGACCTCGAGGCCTTCGCCACTCGTGCCACCGCCTTCACTCGCCGGCTGCCGGGTACGCTGGCGGCGAGCGTGACCATGCCTGAGTCGCTGTCGCCGCGGGATGCCCAACGGGTGAACCTGCTCTGCGAACACCTCGAATACGGCGTCGTCGCCGTCAACACCTGGTCGGCGCTCGCCTATGCCTTTGGCAGCGTGCCCTGGGGCGGCTTTCCCGGGGGCACCCTTGCCGCGCCGGGAAGCGGCATCGGCTGGGTGCACGATCCGATGTTCCTGCCGCTGGTGCACAACACGATTCTGCAGGCGCCCCTGCTCGTGCGGCCGACGCCGCCGTGGCTTCCGTGGCATCCGCGGGGTCGCCTGCTCGCGCGGGGCGTGGTGGACGTGTATGCGGCGCTCGCCCGCGGCGGCAGCGGCCTCTGGCCGCTCACGAAGATGCTGCCGGCGGTGCTCGCGGGGTGAGGCTGCCGCGCGGTGCGGCAACGCTCGCCACGCTCCTCGCTCGTGCCCGCGGGCTCCTGGCGGCCCTTGCAGGCTACCGGCGGCGCTTGCGAATCCGCGGGCCGGTCGGTGCGGGGGCTTCGGGCTTGGCGGGTGTCTCGCTGAACTTCTCGGGCTGGCCGGTGAGTTCGTAGAGAAAGCGGCTGGGGCGGCAGGGTTTGCTCTTGCCCCACTTCGTCCGCGTGAGGCAGAGGGAGAGCATCAGCCGCTTCTTCGCACGGGTTACGCCCACGTAGCACAGCCGGCGCTCCTCGTCGATCGCCTGCAGGCCGTCGCCGAGCGAGCGGTGATGCGGGAGGATGCCTTCCTCCAGGCCCACCATCCACACGCAGTCGAACTCCAGCCCCTTGGCGGCGTGGAGCGTCATCAGTCGCATCTTGTCGGCCTGCGGCTTGTCGTCCTTGAAGCGGTCTTCCTGCTCCTCGACCTGGAGCACGAAGTCGTCGAGGAAGCCGCGGACGATCGCGGCCAAATCCCGCTTCCCCGGGCGGGCCCGCTCGTGCTCGTCGAGCGCGCCGGCCACCTCCTCCACGCAGGCCCACCGCGTCTCGGCCTCGGCCGGATCGTCCTCGTATTCCTTCTCCAGAAACCGCTTGTAGCCGGCGGCGTCGAGGAGCCCGAGGAGCACGGCAGCCCCGCGGGATTGGCCCGGCGCGGGGGCCGGCCCCGACTCTCTGAAGGCCACCAGCCGGGCGATCGCATCAACGCCGGCCCGCGCCGCAGGAGAGAGCTGCCCCGAGTCGCGGCGGCCAAGCAGCTCCCGCCAGAGGCTGTGCCCCGCCGTGGTCGCGGCGGCGCGGGCCGCCTGCACCGTGGAGGAGGCGAGGCCACGCGGAGGCACGTTGGCGATCCGCGACAGGGCCAGGTCGTCGTCGGGCTCCACGAGCACCCGCAGGAACGACATCACGTCTTTCACTTCGCGGCGGTCGAAGAACGACCGGCTGCCGACGAGCTCATAGGGGATGTTTCGCCGCCGCAGCTCCTGCTCGAAGGTCCGCGTCTGCTCGCCGGTGCGGACGAGGATCACGGCTTCGGTGGGGACGACGAGCCGCTCCCGCAGCAGGCTCTCGACGTCGGCGACCACCCGGCGGGATTCGTCGACCTCGTCCTGCGCCTGGATGATCGCCGGCGGCACACCCGGGGCAGCCGTGGGGATCAGCGTCTTGCCGTGCCGACGTCCGTTCCGCTCGATCAGCATGTTGGCCGCCCGGATGATCTCGGGCGTGGAGCGGTAGTTCTCCTCGAGCCTCACGATCCTCGCGCCGGGCCAGCGGCTGGCGAAGTCGAGGATGTGCGCCACCTCGGCCCCGCGCCAGGCGTAGATCGACTGGTCGTCGTCACCCACCACGCAGATGCTGCGATGGTCGCGGGCGAGCGCCGAGAGAATCCGCTCCTGGATACCGCTCGTATCCTGGTATTCGTCGATCAGCAGGTGGTCGAAGCGGCCGGCCTCGGCGCGGCGGACATCCTCATGCTGGGAGAAGAGCTCATCCACGAGCAGCAGCAGGTCGTCGAAGTCGACCGCGCCGGCGGTCCGCAGGGAGTTTTGGTAGCGGCGGTAGCCGGCCGCGGCGAGCGTCCAGCTGTCGTCGGCGTCGGCCGGGACGGCGTCCATCGCGACGTCGGCGCGGACCGCCCGGCTCTTCCAACGGCTCACGCGGTCGAGCAGGTCGGCCGGCCGGAGCACGGTGTCGGCGATCTTCAGTTCCTTGAGCACGCTGCGGGCCGCGGCCTCCTGCTCGCCGCGGTCGATGATCGCGAACCGTTCGGGGTAGCCGAGGCGGGAGGCGTGCCGCCGCAGAATTCGGACACACAGCGAGTGGATCGTGGAAATCTCGGGCTTCTCGTCGAGCCCTTTCTTCAGCCCCTTGGCCGCCCGGGCGAGCATCTCGCGGGCGGCTTTATTGGTGAAGGTCACCGCGAGAATCCGCGCGGGCTTGGCGCCCCGCCACACCAGGTGCCCGATCCGGGCGATGACCACGCGGGTCTTGCCCGTGCCGGCGCCGGCGAGCACCAACAGGGGCCCCGGCGGCGCGTAGACGGCCTCGGTCTGCGCGGGGTTGAGTCCGGATGACCGCGGTGGCGGGGCCGGGCGGGGCCGCGGTGGCGACGCGGGCCTTGAATCGGTCGTGGCGGTCGCCTCAGCCGATGGCGGCAGCGGGGCTGATGGAGAGGGCGGGAGCGTCATGGGCGGAATCTACCACACGCGCCGCAGACCGCAGCCCTCGCGGCGGTCCGCGGATCATCTTGACGCCTGCAACGCGTCCGTCTCTATTTTTCGGCTCGGCACCGCGGCCCACCGCGACGCAGCCCGCCCCAGGAGGTTCCCCCCGATGCAGCCCGCCGACCTTGCCGAAATCGAGGGCAACGATCTTGCCCAGGCGACGATGTCGCTCGTCGACCGAATCCGCCCGCACCTCACGATGCTCGCCGTAGCCGTCGGGGTCGCGTTTGCAGGCCTCGCTGCC
>CAJBSQ010000188.1 GCA_903958265.1 uncultured Planctomycetaceae bacterium | reverse complement strand
TCCTGAGCGTGTCGTTCGACAACGCCAACGGCCACCATCCCACCCGCCGCTGAGCGGATCACACCGCCCCCGAGCCGGCGATCCATGGAAGTCGAATGCGCTCGAGCTGCATTGTCGACTTGACATCCGCGGCCGATCGGGAAACCCGGATCAGACGTCGAGATTCTTGACGTCGAGCGCGTGCTTCTCGATGAACTCGCGACGGGGCTCGACCTTTTCCCCCATCAGTACGCGGAACAGGTCGTCCGCAGCGGCGGCATCGGTCATGGTGACTCGCAGCAGCGTGCGGTTGGCGGGGTCGAGGGTCGTGTCGCGGAGCTCCTCGGCGTTCATTTCACCGAGGCCCTTGAAGCGGGTGATCGACAGGCCCTTCTCGCCGGCGCGGCGGACGGCGGTCAGCAGGCCGCGAAGATCCTCGAGGCCGATCTCGTTGTCACCCCGGCGAAGCTTGTAGCGAGGCTCCTCGGAGCCGGTGCGATCCTCAGGCAGGAGGGAGTCGATCCCGAAGCCCATCGCATCGAGTTCCTTGAGGGCCGCGTTGATGCTCCTGACTTCGTGAAGGTCGACGACCACGAGCTGGTCGTCGCCGGTGCCGGGTGCCGTGCCTGGCGTGGTGTCGCCGGCCGCCTCGGCTTCCGCCATCCGTCCCACGGCCAACTCGCCGCCGGCCGCCTTTTCCTTGCCCTTCACGAAGGATTCGAGTTCGTCGCGGCTCGTGAACCAGTGCTCCTCCACACCATAGTAGACATGGTACATGGGGAGCTTGCCCGTCTTCGCGTCACGGCGACCGGCATGGTCGCGCAGGCTCACGCCCCGCTTCTCGAGCGCCACCAGGGCGTCTTCGAGCCCCGAGAGCGTGCGGCAGAGCTTCTGCATCTCCTCCCCGGCGATCTCGCGGCCGTCGCCCGGAGAGAACACCCCTTCGCCGAGGCCCTGATCGAGGAGTTGTGTCTTCATCTCATCCTCGGTCTGGACGTAGTAGACGGTCTTCTTCGAGCGGACGCGGAACAGCGGCGGCTGAGCGACGTAGACGTGCCCCTCGGCGACGAGCCGATACATCTGCCGGTAGAAGAACGTGAGGAGCAGCGTGCGGATGTGCGAGCCGTCGACGTCGGCGTCGGTCATGATCACGATCTTGTCATACCGCCGCTTGCCGAGGTCGGCCTCGTCGCCGATTCCGGCACCGATCGCCGAGATCATGCTCCGCACCTCCTCGTTGGCAAGCACCTTGTCGTCACGACTTTTATAGGCGTTGATGATCTTGCCCCGCAGCGGCAGGATGGCCTGGTACTCGCGGTGCCGCCCTCCTTCGGCCGAGCCGCCCGCCGAATCACCCTCCACGAGATAGAGTTCGCACCGCTCCACGTCGCGGCTGGTGCAGTCGCGGAGCTTGCCAGGCAGGCCGCCGCCCGAGAGCGCTCCCTTCCGCTCGCGAAGGAGCTGCTTCGCCTTCTTGGCCGCCTCGCGGGCCTCGGCGGCGAGGACGGTTTTGTGGACGATCGCCTTGGCGCTCTTCGGGTTTTCCTCGAGGTACTTGCCGAGAAAGTCGCCGACGGCCGAGTTGATGATTCCCTCGACCTCGCCGTTGCCGAGTTTCGTCTTCGTCTGCCCCTCGAACTGCGGGTGAGGCACCCGGATGCTGATCACCGTCGTGAGGCCTTCGCGGACGTCCTCCCCGGTGGGCACGAGGTCTTTGTAGATGCCGGTCTTCTTCCCGTAGGTGTTGAGCGCGCGGGTGAGCGCGGCACGGAATCCGGAGACGTGCGTGCCTCCTTCGGTGGTCGAAATGTTGTTGACGTAGCTGTGAAGGCTCTCGGTGTATTCGCCCGTGTACTGCAGGGCGATATCCCAGGAGACATCGTCGCTCGAGCCCTTGATCGAGATCACGTCGGCATGGACAGGATCACTCGCCTTGTTGAGGTATTCGACGAACTCCTCGACGCCCCGCTCGTAGCAGTACTCCTCGCTGGTGCCGCTGGCTGAGTCGGCGAAACTGATCCGCACCCCGGAGTTGAGAAACGCCAGTTCCCGCAGCCGCCGCGCGAGAATGTCCCAGGAAAACTTGGTCTGCGGAAAGATCTGCGGGTCGGGCTTGAAGGTGGTCTTCGTGCCGGCGCGGGCCGTGGTGCCCATCTTCCGCACGGGGCCGGTCGGCTCACCCCGCTGGTACTCCTGCTGCCAGACGTGACCCTCGCGGGAGACCTCCACCTCGCACCATTCGGAGAGGAAGTTGACGACCGTCACGCCCACGCCATGCAACCCGCCTGAGGTCTGGTAGGCCCCCTTCTCGAACTTGCCGCCGAACTTGAGGACCGTCATCACGCCCTCGAGCGTGGAGACATCGCGTTCCATCTCCTCGGAGAGCTGCGGGTGACGATCGACCGGGATGCCGCGGCCGTCGTCCTCAACCGTCACGCTGCCATCGACGTTGACCGTCACTCCGACGTGTTTCGCGTAGTTGGCCATGCACTCGTCGATCGAGTTGTCTACCACCTCGTACACGAGGTGGTGCAGGCCTCGCGACGTGTTGTCACCGATGTACATGCCGAACCGTTCGCGGACATGCTCCCGGTCGGAGAGGTGCTTCAGGTCCGCCGAGGTGTATTCCTGCTGCGGTTCGTTGGCCATCGAAGATCTCCCAGCGAATGGATGAATCAGGTGGACCGGCCGGCGTCGGCGAGGAGCCGACAGCGGATATCGGTAATGCCGGCGTCGGGAAGGAGTTCCCGGAGCCGCGCGACGATCGCATGTTTGTGAAAGCCGAGTTCCTGCACGTGGGCCGAATGACTGACGAACACTTCGAGCACCCCGCGGCGAACGACGCCCGCCTGCGAGGCTCCCCGGAAGGGATCGGGCGCGGCCTCGTTCCAGGCGACCGCCACCGCGGAAGCAGACTGCTCACGGTCGTACCCGGCACGGGCCATCAGTCGAGACATCACCCGCCCGATGGAGAGCGGATCGGCGGAGGCGTTCGGACGGCGGTTCATCACTCTGGTCACCACGTGCGTTGTTCCGTCAGTCGGCCGCCAGCGGCATGATGACGTAGCCGTAGCCGTCCTCGGTGCCGCAGACGCAGGCGCTCTGGGCGTCGGTGATCTCCACCGTCACCGTTTCCGATGGGTCGAGCACCTTGAGGAAGTCCGCCATGAACCGGGGATCAAGCTTGATTCGCACGCTTGCACCTGCATGGTCAATCGGCAGTTCCACGCGGCTCTCACCGCTTTCGGCCGATCGGCCCGCCAGCACGAGCTGCCCGGGTTCAAAGGAGAAATCGACCCCCTTGGATTGCTCGCTGGTGACGATCGCCGACTGCCGCACCGCCGCCAGGAACGGACCGGCAACGAGGTGTACACAGATGGCGTCGGGACGATCCGGAAAGACGTCCCGCCACCGTGGGAATCGGCCGTCGACGAGTCGGGAGGAGATCGTCGTGTTGCCGGTGTGGACGACAATCTCGTTGGGTCGCACCGCGACCTGCACCGGCTGATCGGCGCCTCCGAGACAACGCTCGATGAGTTGCATGGCGCGGGCGGGAACAATCGGCTGGCTCTCGCCCTGGCTATCCCCCTTGGACTCGGCCGGCCCCTGCATCTTGGCCAGCCGACGGCCGTCGGTGCCGACCGCGATCACACCCGGGGGAGCGAACTCCACGAGCACGCCGCCGAGGGCGTACCGGCTCGATTCATTGTCGGTGGCAAAGACCGTGCGTTTCACGAGTTCGCGGACGAGTGGCGTCGTGAGTTCGAAACAACCTCCCTCCGGAAAACTCGCCACCGCCGGAAACTCGAGCGGATCCTCGGCCGGCAGTCGGAACTCGCTCCGGGGCGCCTTGACGACTGTCGCCGTGCCATCGGAGTGGATGTCGAATACGGTGCCAGCAGCACTCTCCCGGATGATCGCCATCAGCCGACCGCTCGGGAGAAGCACGGAGCCCGGCGCGTCGGTCTCCACGCCTTCGATCTCGATGCGAATGCCCACTTCCAGGTCGGTCGCGGAAAGAACCACCGACTCCCTCGTCGCCTCGAGTTTGACGTTGGAGAGCACGGGCTTCGGCGACCGGGCCGGCACCACGGCGACCGCGCTCTGGAGGGCGGATAGCAGTGCCTCCTTGGGGCAGCGAATCTTCATCGGCAGGTCGTGTCCTTTCCCGGGATAGGGATGTCCGGAAGCCCCTTACTGTACCCGAAAAAAGAGGTCCTGGAACCGGATAGTGTTCGCCCCCTGCTCCGCCTTTTTTGGGGCCTGATGCCCACGGGTGGCTGTGTTTCTTCTCTTGTTTCAAAGAGAGAGTGGTAGGAGTATGCAGAATAGGAGCGGCCTCTTAGAAGGAGCCTCGTCACACCGTGCACCATCGGGCTGATTCCAGCCACAGAACCCGTGGGCTTCGAGACGAAAAAGCAGCGTCATTCGGTCGTTCAGCAGAACGCTCAAGGAGTGC
>CAJBSQ010000187.1 GCA_903958265.1 uncultured Planctomycetaceae bacterium | reverse complement strand
GACCAAGGCCGTCCCAGTAGGCACGCGGCAGGGCTCGCTGGAGAACGGGAGAACCAGCGATGCGCCAACAGCCCTTGCTCGAGATCGCCCAACGACGCGCATCCCTCGCTGGGATGCCGAGACCTCGCAGGTTTCGCCGCTTGGCACTGTAGCGCTTCCACTCCTTCCAGCGGACCTGCCGTAGGCGACGGTAGAGCCACTTGTCCAGGTGTGCGATCACGTTCGGTGTCTCGGCCAGGCGAAAGTAGGCCATCCAGCCGCGGGTGAACTTGTTGAGCGCGCCGATGCGAAGCTCCATCGAGACGCGCCAACTGCGGCCGGTCAGCTTGCGCACGCGCGCCTTGAGCCGCTCAACGGCCTTGGGGGCAACGCGCACCTTGACCCGGCCCCCTGCTGCGAAGAAGAACCCGAAGCCCAGCAGCGTGGCGCTGCTCGCCGGGCGCACGGAGGACTTCTCGCGGTTCACCTTGAGACGGAGGCGTCCCTCCACGAAGCCGGTGACGCCCGCCATGACGCGCTCCGCCGCTCGCCGTGTGCGCACGAAGATACGCACGTCGTCGGCGTAGCGCACGAAGCGCTGACCGCGCTTCTCGAGCTCCTTGTCGAGGTCGTCGAGCATGATGTTGGAGAGCAGCGGCGAGAGCGGGGAGCCTTGCGGCGTCCCCTCCTCGGTTGCTTGCCTCACCCCATCCACCATGACGCCGGCCTCGAGGTAGGCGCGGATGAGCCGGAGGAGCTTGGGCTCTTGCACCTTGCGCGCCACCCGTGCCATGAGCACGTCGTGACAGACGCGGTCGAAGAAGCGCTCCAAGTCGAGATCGACGACCCGCCGACAGCCCGCCTCGATATGACGCACCGCGACCTGAACCGCCTGGTGGGCGGAGCGGCCGGGGCGAAAGCCGTATGAGGAGGCGCTGAAAGCCGGGTCGAAGATCGGCACCAGGACCTGTGCGATGGCCTGCTGGATCAGCCGGTCCAGCACGGTGGGCACCCCGAGCAGCCGCTCGCCGCCGTCGGGCTTGGGGATCGAGACCCGGCGGACGGGCGACGGTCGGTAGCGGCCCTCGTCCAGCGCCTTGCGGACCTCCGGCCAGTGGGCGGCAAGCCAGGGAGCGAGCTGCTCGGTGGTCATGCCGTCGATGCCCGGGGCGCCGCGGTTGGCCTGAACGCGACTCAACGCCTCACGCAGGTTGGCCGTCTGGAGGAACTGCCCCCAGAGCGCGGTCATCTGCGCGAGGTGGGCGTCGTCCTCGGTGTGCGCCGAGAGGCCGCTACGCTCTGCCGTGGGCTCCGACGGGCTCACCGTCTGCTCCCCCTGCAGGCCCGCGTTCGCGGGGTGGCTGCGATCACTGCGACTCATGCGAGCAGCACCGACTCTTACGCTCCTTGCCTGACGTTCGGTCCTTCCCGGCCCGTCCTACGCGATCCCGGCCGGTACTATGACCTCTGCTGACCCCTCGTTCCTGCGCGAGCGACCTTACGGACGCCGCCGTCGGCTCCCACCCCGCGATCTTGATGGCGGGGCATCCACGACTCGGTACGAGGTCTCCCCGGATAAGGGCAACCACCGTCCCCCTACGCCCGCCGCATCTACGCACCGACCTCTCTTGGCGGTGACGGGCTTTGCCATCCGTGGCTGGCTCACCCAGGCCGGCCCGCCTCATATGCGGTTCGTGTTCCTCGGTGCAGGGGTCTTGCCTCG
>CAJBSQ010000186.1 GCA_903958265.1 uncultured Planctomycetaceae bacterium | reverse complement strand
GTTTCAACGGCCCGGGCCTCGACCTTCCGCAGCGCCCTGGCGATCGCCTCCCGAGCTCCGATCGCCGCGTGTGGCATCAACCGCTGGGCATCGTCGTTCGTCACCACGACCCGGTTTCGCAGTCCCTCGGCCAGGGGCCGCGCGATCCGATACGAGACCGGCGTGACGAGGTTGATCCATAGCGAACTCAGCCGCGGCGTGAGCACCGGCACCGGCACGATGAGCCGCCGCGGCAAGTGCAACTCCTCGGCCATGATCTGCATCAACTCCCGATAGGGGAGGACGTCCGGACCGCCGATCTCGAGCGTCCGTCCAGCCGTCTCGGGCACCTCGAGACAGCGAACGAGCCAGTGAAGCACGTCTGCAATCGCGACCGGCTGGCATGCCGTGTTCACCCAGCGGGGAGTGACCATCACGGGCAGCCGCTCGACGAGGTAGCGGAGGATCTCAAAGGAGGCCGAACCAGCGCCGATGATCATCGCCGCGCGGAAGGTGGTCACCGGCACGCCCGTTGCCGCAAGTTCCCGCTCGACCTCGCGGCGGGAACGCAGGTGGGTGCTCAGGTCGGGGCCCATCTCGCCAAGGCCGCCCAGGTAGACGATCCGCGGCACCCTCGCCCGGGCCGCAGCACGCGCGAAGCAGGCCGCCAACTCCCGGTCGCGGGCGGCATATTCACCGCCGGTCGCCTCCATGGAATGAATGAGGTAATAGGCCGCCGAGGCGCCGGCCATCTGGCCGCAGAGGATGTCCTCATCGGAGAGGTCGCCGGCGACGATCTCCACGGCCGGATGCGACCGCCACGGTCGCTGGTCGAGTTTCCGGGGTGCACGCACGAGGCATCGAACACCGTAGCCAGCCTCCAGGAAGGCGGGCACGAGCCTGCCTCCGACGTATCCTGTTGCCCCGGTGACAAAAACGGTCTGCTGGTGAGGGTGTTGGCTCATCGGGGCACGGTGGAAAACTTCTCCGCTGGTCACCTGATCCGTGGGTCTTATACTGCCGGCATGGATCGTCTTCGAGTGGGAGGCGATCCCCGTTACTGAATAGGAACCGCACGCCATGGCCAATGAAAACCATCTCGACTGGTCTGACCTTGCAATTGGGCTCTACGATCGCCTGACTGGCCGGAAGGCCGAGATCACGTATGAGTTCGAAAACATGCACGTGAAAATCCCGAGTGGAACCGGTCCGTCAGTGACCTACGCCGAGTGGATTCTGCATGGCACGCTGAAGATTCGCACCCGCGATTTGGGCACGTGAAAGACTCGCTCATGGCCGCCTCCGGACAGACTCCGACGGGGCGGTTGCACGTCGAGGGCCAACTCAGTGGCACTGTCGATGGGCGTCCAATCACGATTACGGCTGATGCCTTGGGGATCTGCCTGACCGTGGATTCCGTGAGTTCGGCCTGGCGGTTGCGAAAGCAACTCCCATCTCTCAAGGGTGGGCTTGAGATACTTTCTCGGGGTCAGGTGGCGGTGAGGCTGCGGATCGGTGGGATTGGTGAGTTCCCC
>CAJBSQ010000185.1 GCA_903958265.1 uncultured Planctomycetaceae bacterium | reverse complement strand
CTCAGGATAGGACGGTCAGCGGCATGTCCGCAAGCGTCTGCCGGGGGCCAATCGCTCGATGAGGAACTGTGCCGACAGTGGAGCCGTGGCGGAGTTTGCCTGCAAGACTCCCCCGGGGTCATGCGACGATACGAATCCAGGGTTTCCTTGCTGAGCATGGCAAGATTATAGCCACCGGGATTCGGCCGCCGTCATGCCGTGCGACCGGCAGGCAGGGCCACGGACGTGCCCACCCCTGCGGCGAGTCGGCCGGCGGCGCTCCCCTGCACGACCGCGGCCTCGATGAAGCCCTGCGAGCCGACGAGGGCCACGAGCGTGCCGGGTGGCGCGTCGCCGTAGGTGCGGACCAGCGTGGTGATCTCGTGGTCGCCCACGCGGAGCCGGCCGGCGACGACGAGCCGCGGCCAGAGGTCGGCAGGCAGGTTGGTGATCAGGGTGCCGAAGGTATCGACATGGATCACCTCGCCGACGAGGCCGGCAGTCGTCTCCCTCGGCTCGGGCCACGGGAGGATCGCGAGCGGCCCCGCGGGTGGGCCGAGCGACTCGGGCGTTACCCCGTCGAGTAGGGCGACGGCGGCTGGTGCGAGCACGTCCCTGCCGTGGAACGTGGCCGCAGCGGCGTCAACGACCATCAGCACCCGTGCGGCGGATGCCGGCGACGCCGACAGCAGGCGGGAGAGCACGCCATTGTCGGGGCAGAGAAACTCCTGATCAGCGATCCGGGCCCACACGAGCCTCCGCGACGTGCCCACGCCGGGATCGACGACGACGATGTGGAGCGAGCCCGCGGGAAAGGCGAGGCAGGCCTGGCCGACGAGCCAGGCCGCGGCGCGGATGTCCTGCGGGGGTAGGTCGTGGGCGATATCCACGAGCGCGAACGGCGTGTGGGCGTGGAGAAGCCGGCCCTTCATCTCGGCCACGTAGCCGGAGCCGGTGCCGAAATCGGTGGTGAGCGTGACGACGCGGGGCATGAGTAGACACGAGTGTATGCCACGACACGCCCTCATCGCGGAGCTCGTGGGTGGCACGGTAACACCTGGCGGAAATCAACGGAGCCTGTCGGCCGCAACCAAGTCCGCAGCGAATGCCACGCGATGGCATCACCCTCCGCGCACGCCCCTCGCCGTGAGCCGCTGGCCGGCTCGGAGACGACAAGGAGCCTCGGCGACCATGTGATAAACTCCTTGTGACGAACAGGTGCCGCCCCGAAGGAGTGACGCATGGACGAGTTTTTCCTGACCCGGAGGGACTTCGTGGCGGGGTGTGCCGGGGGGGTCGCGGCGGCGGCCGGGGGCACGACGGGCCGCGCGGCCGACCCTGCAACGATCGCGACGGAGGATCTGCTCGCCGACTACGTGGCCGCGCACGATCCCTCCACGGCGGTCGAACCGCTCGGCGGTGGTGAGATGTTCGGCGGACGGTGGCGAACCAGCCGGCTCACGAGCCAGACGTGGAAGGGAGTGGCGTGGGAGCACGAACTCTCCATGTTCATGCCGGCCGAAACTCGAGCCGCAGACCGGATGATCCTGTGGATCGACGGCGGCAGCCGGAAGAAGGTGCCCCAGGCCCAGGTCGCGGAGCCCGGCGAGAGCATGCGGATCCTCGCCGCCGTGGGAAACGCCTCCGGCCTGCCTGTGGCGGTGGTGCGGCAGGTGCCCTACCAGCCGATGTTCGAGGGACTCGACGAGGACGGGCTGATTGCCCACACGTTCGTGGAGTATTCCCGCACCGGCGACGCCTCGTGGCCGCTGCTTTTGCCGATGGTGAAATCGGCCGTCGAGGCGATGAACGCCGCGTCGGCGCAGGCGAGCGAGCACTGGGGCCGTGAGATCGACGGGTTCGTGGTCACGGGGGCGAGCAAGCGGGGCTGGACGACCTGGCTCTCGGCCGCGGTGGACGAGCGGGTGAAGGGCATCATGCCGATGGTGATCGACATGCTCTCGCTGGCCGACCACGTGAAGCTCCAGGTCGCCAGTTTTGGCCGGATGTCGGAGCAACTCAGCGACTACACCTCGCGAGGCATTGAGAAGCTCCTGGCGACGCCCCGGGGCCGCGAGCTGATGGGAATCGTTGATCCCTACGCCTATCGCGACCGCTACACGATGCCGAAGGTGATCGCCCTGGGCACGAACGACCCTTACTGGCCGCTGGAGGCATGCGGTCTCTATTACGAAGGCCTGCCTGGCGACTGCTGGCTCTCCTACTGCCCGAACGCCGGCCACGGCCTGCCGATGCCGCGGATCGCGGGGCTCGTCGCGGCTCTCGGCCGGCACGTCGCCGGCATCGAGCCCTTGCCGGGAGTGGCGTGGGCGTTCGAGGCGGACGGCCGCGGCGGCGCCGAGTGCGTGGTGACGTGCGACACGCCGCCCGACCGAGCGACGCTCTGGACCGCGACGTCAGCCACCCGCGATTTCCGCAAAGCGCACTGGTCGTCGCAGCCGGTGCAGGCGGCAGGGCCGGAGTGGCGGGCGGTCGTCGGGCCGCCGGAGCGGGGATTCGTGGCGGGCCTCATGGAGTTGGAGTTCGCCCGCGAGCCCGTGCCGCTCGCGCTCACCAGCGGCGTGAAGCTGCTGCGGTCGGCGTGAAGCCGGGCTTCGTGCGGGCCCGGTATGCTACCGACCGGTTGGGTGACACGGACGGCATCGGCGAAGGAGTGACACGGCATGGGCGGCACGGTTGGCGGTGATCGCGGAGGAAGCGACGGGGCGGCGGCGCGGCATGCGCTCGTGGGACCGCCCGACCTCTGGGAGATGAAACGCCAGTTCCAGATCGATTTTTTGCGCGGGGTCGGCCTCCAGCCGCAGCATCGGCTCCTCGACCTTGGCTGCGGCACGCTCCGTGGCGGCATACCGCTGATCGCCCATCTTGATCCGGGCAACTACGCCGGCGTTGAGGTGCGGCGCGACGTGCTCGACGAGGGACGCCGCGAACTGGCAGAAGCTGGGCTGGCCGGCAAGTCGCCGCAGCTGGTGCACTGCGAGCGGCTCGCGGAACTCGACCTTGGCCGGCGGTTCGACGTCGTCTGGGCGTTCGCGGTCCTCATCCACATGGAGGATGGCATCCTCGACGAGGCCGTGGCGGCGGTGGCGCGGCACCTCGAAGACGACGGCGTCTTCTATGCGACGGCCCACTTCGGCACCGAGCCCGACGGCTCGTGGCAGGGCTTTCCACTGGTGCGGCGGGAGGCGGCGTTTTATACGGACGTCTTCGGCCGTGCCGGCCTCTCGATGGCCGACATGGGCCCGCTGACGTCGTTTGGCCACCAGCACCCGCGGCTCACGGCCGAGGTGCAGGCGTGCCAGCGGATGCTGAGAGCTACAAAAGGTCGGGCGGGGTGATTCGCTCGCTCGTGTCTCAGAGCGCGTTCGGTTTACGTGTATCGCCGGCTCGGGGGCGGCAAAAGTCTCGTCGCCCGGGCGAGGATACGCCCAAGGCTCCTCGAGCGTTCGCCGACCCCCTTCGCCTACCCGCCCTTGGTTACGTAGATGACGCTACAGATAACTTAAATGCTATCTAGGCCCAGCGTTGAAACTCGGTCCTGCTGCCATTCCGGTGAAATCGGAGGCGTCATCTTCGGGCACACGGACGAGGCCGGCTCGGTCAGCCGCCGACGAACAGCCGCCGGGGCTTGCCGCCGCTCGATGACGAAGCCGTGTCGCCCGCCGCCGCGGCGACCGCCGCCATCGCCGCGGTCCGTGCCGACGCGGCTGGTGCGGACGCCGTTCCGACGAGACGGAAGCCAGAGTCATTCTCCTCCCGGGTCGCCACCGCCTGCGTGAAGGTGGATTTCTGGAGCGTGATGGACCCGCCCGCCCAGAACCCGCCGCGCAGCCCGCGGAGCAAGCCCTGCGCGCCTGTGAGGTCGTTCCACTGGTAGACGGTGCCGTTCTGGTTCAGCGTGCCGTAGTAGCTGCCGCTCGAGGCGAATGCCGAGGCGTCGGTCAGGTAGTTCTGCGTGGGCGAGAAGATGGCCGACTGGGTTACGCAGTAGGTCACGCCCTTCAGGTAGTTGACGATCGGGCCCACGGTCGATGCCGGGTCGTTCGTCGGCGGGATATCCTGCTGTGTCGCGTAGGCGTAATAGCCGGCGACGCCCGCCGCCTTGTCGGGAGTGAAGTACGCGGCCTTGTACCACTCGTTCTCCGTGGGGATGAAGAAGGTGGGCGCGGCCCGGGTGTTGGGATTGACCGCGTTGCGGGGCACGGCCTTCCGCCCGGCCGACCTCTTCAGGTCGTAGCCGCCGTTCTCGGTCGTGCGGGCATTCTGGCCTCCCGTGGGCTGGCCGTTGGCCATCCAGTTGGCGAACCGGGCCGCGTCGAACCAGCTCACGTAGGTGATCGGCCGGTTCGCCGCGGAGCCGTCGTTGTTCATCACGCTGTAGGAGTACCGGCCCGGTTTACCGATCCGCGTGATCCCGGCGACGGCCAGATCGGTGGTCATCCGCTGGTTGTAGAGCCCGTGGGTGTCGGTCTTGGCCACGGCGTTGAGAAATGCGACGTACTGACCGACGGTGACGTCGGTCTTCGCGATCGCATACTCGTACGCGACGGCCCCGAAGCCGGTGGTGTCGGCGGCGTTGTTCGCGTCGCCCACCGAAACGAAATCGACCACGACCGGCGCTGCGGCGGCCGACGCGGCCGCCAGCCGGAACCCGGCGTTCGAACCGACGGCCGTGGACGGGATCCCGAGCCGATAGGCCGACGAGAGGTAGGACGAAAACGAGGTCCAGCCGCCGCCGCGAAGAATTGCGGCTCCGCCGGCCATGCCCGCCGACTCCAGCAGTTCCCAGGCATTACCGTTCTGGTCGAACGTGCCGTAGGAACTCGGGCTGGCCTGCATGGCCCCGACGTTGGTGAGGTAGTTCTGCGTCGGTTCGATCGTTGGCTCCTGCGTGACCGTCATCGCCCCCGTCGCCAAGATGTAGTTGACCTGGTTTGGCGAGTCGCCGATCACGTTGCCCGGCGCTGCGTTGCTCCGGGTGGCGTAGCGGTAGTAGCCGCCGCGGCCGCCCTGCAGCGTGGGCGCGTAGTAGGCCGCCTTGTACCACTGGTTCTCGGAGGGCAGGAAGAACGTCGGCGCCGCGCCCGTGTTGGGATTTACGGTGTTTCGTAGCGGCACGGTGCCGGACGTGGCGGCGAGGAGATCGTAAGCGCCGTTCTCGGTGGTGGCGGCGGT
>CAJBSQ010000184.1 GCA_903958265.1 uncultured Planctomycetaceae bacterium | reverse complement strand
CTCGGTCAGAAGGCCTCGCTGGAAGGTTCGACCTATACGGTCATCTCGACCAATTTGCTGACGGATACCCTTTGGCTCGAAGGGCCGGATAAAAAACTGGTGAAACTGGCGCTCGATGAGTACAAGGACCGGGCGCAGCCGTTGCGCGGCGGCGCGGGCAGCGAACGCAGCGAGGGCAGCGGCGGTGACCACGAGCGCGGCCACGAGCGCGGCCACGATGAACAGCTGCAGCCGTTTGTGGGCGGCGTAGTTGCCGCGGCGAACGAGCGCCACGCTCCAGGCCAGCACTGGCAGCAGGGCAATCAGCCCCACCAGCACGACATCCATGCCAATCGAGGCCCGCGTTCCCAGAAAGCCGTCGATGCCCCGCGCTGGCATGGCCGCCGCCTCGGTCGTGTCGTGCTGCACCGTCGTGATCCTGGCGGGAGAGCAGGCCGAAAAGCGGGCGGGGACACTGCGGGAAAAAAGTCGCGGCGGCGTCGGGATTGTAGCCGAGGCCGGGCCGGCGAACGCCTCCCTCCGCGGGCGGCCGGCCACCGGCTACGATCGTGCGGCCGGCCGAGTGGCGAAACTGGCAGACGCACGGGACTTAAAATCCCGTGGAGAGGAATCTCCGTGCGGGTTCGATCCCCGCCTCGGCCATTGCAGGGGGCATGTTTCCGGGGGATCCGCCCTTGCCGCGTCGCGGCTCCGCCCGCTATCACCCCGCCCATGCAGCCCATCCCAAACATGGCGTCCGCTTCCACCCCACGCGATCGCCTCCGGGAGCCCCGTCCGGCTCGTGGCCCCGTGTGGCTGCCCTGGCTGTGCGCGCCCCTGTTCCTGCTGCTCCCGATCGGGGGCTGTGGCGCGGCCGCGGCGGTGCTGCGGCGGCCGCTACACGCGACCGTAGCGTCGGACCTGCCGCTACCAGGCCCAGAGGCTCCGGTCGCAACGGTCGCGACGAACATGCCGGCGAACTGGTGAGTTCCAGACGGGCCGGTGGCGTGGGGCCGGATGGCGCACTAGTTTTGCACGTGGGTTCCGAGTCCGGCGCCCACGGAGAACGTGCATGTCGCTTCGATCCCGAATCGCGACCGTGGCAGCCCTGCTGGTGCTGGCCGCGGTCGTCGTAACCACCATTGTGCAGACGCTCGCCGCCCGGCGGGCGATCCTCGAGCAGACTCGGGCGGGAGGCGACGGGATTGCCAACCTGCTGGCGCGGGTGGCCGCATTCGTCGAGGACGTGCCGGCGGCCGTCGAGGACGAAATCGGACGGCACATGATCGCCGAGGCCCGGCTGCTAGCGGCCTACATGGCCGTCGCCGAAAAGGCCGGTCTCACGCGGGAAGCGATCGTGGAGCAGCTCTCTGACGTGGCGGAAGACACGGTCATCGACCAGCTCCTCGTCACCGGCACCGACGCGGTGGGCACCATCGACACCGAACGGCCGGCCACGCCCTTCAGGTTTCTGCCCGACGCCGCCAAACAGCCCGAGGCGCACGTCTTCCACCGCCTGCTGACAGGCGAGGTGCCCAGCGTGGTCCAGAAATCCCAGCAGCGCGACCAGGACGGCCGGGTGTTCAAGTACGCCGGGGTCGGCGGCATCGACCAGCCGCGGATCGTCGAGGTCGGCATGGAGGCCACCTTCCGCGACCGCCTCGACCAGAGTTTGGGCGTACGGCGGCTCGTCGGGGAAATCGTCGGCAAGGAAGTTCGCGAAGTGCAGATCCTCGACCGGCAGCTCGCCCCGGTCGTCACCCGCCGAGTCGACGCGAGCGGCGCCGCGACCGACGTGCCCCTGGCCCTCCAGCAGGCCGACGCCGAACTCGTCCGCGACAGCATGACGAGCGGCCGGCCGGCCGGCCGCTTCACGGCCGACTCGTATCGCGTCGCCGCGCCTGTGGCCCGGTCCGACGGCCGTTCTTCGGGGGCGGTGCTCGTCAGCCTCGACATCGACTCCAGCCGGGATGTGCTCTGGTGGCAGGCTGCGGGAGCAGCCGCCTCGGCCTTCTTCGTCGGCCTGCCCGGCGTGCTCGCCGCGATCTGGCTGGCCCGCACGATCGCCGAACCGGTGCGGAGGGCCCTCTCGGTCGCGGAGTCGATCGCCGCCGGCGACCTCACCCGGCGGGTGAAGGGAGACGGGTCGCACGAAATGGGCCGCCTGCTGGGCTCCTTCGAACGCATGACGCAGTCGCTCGGCGGGCTGATCGGTCGGATTCAGGCCGCCGGCGAGAGGCTGTCGAGCGTGGAGGCCAACGCGTCGGCCGCCCTCACCCGCCAGGAACGGGCCGTCCGCGGATTCAGCGGCTCGGCGAGCGAGATCTCCGCCGCCGTGACCGAGATCTCGGCGACTGGTGAGCAGCTCCTCGAAGCCACCAGCAGCGTCACCGGCGTGGCCCGGGACGCCGCCCAGGTGGCCGAGCAGGGCCGGGGCGGCCTGGAGAGCATGACCGCCTCGATGGAGCATCTCGACGAGGCCATGAATGCCTTCACCCGGAAGCTGGCGACCATCAGCCAGCGGGCGAGCGGTATCACGTCGGTCGTGACGGCGATCGCGAAGGTCGCGGAGCAGACAAACCTCCTCTCCGTGAACGCCACGATCGAGGCCGAGAAGGCAGGCGAGTCGGGCCGCGGATTTCGGATCGTGGCCCAGGAGATCCGGCGGCTGGCCGATCAGACCGCGCTCTCGACCAAAGATATCGAGCGGATGGTCCGCGACATGCAGGCGGCGGTCGCCAGCGGCACCATGGAAATGGACCGGTTTCGCAACGAAGTCAGCGGCCGGATCGGGGAAGTCGCCCAGGTGAGCGAGAAACTCGGTCGGATCATCGAACCGGTGCAGTCGGTGACCAAGGCCCTGGAAACCGTCCACCAGGGCATGGAATCCCAATCGCAGGGGGCGCGGCAGATCCGCGACGCCATGGAGGCACTGCGGGCCGACGCCGGCGAATCGGCCGCCTCGTTCGCGGTCTTCTCGACGTCACTGGCCGAACTGCGGCGGTCGATTGCGGAGCTCAACTCGGAGGCGGCCCGCTTCCGAACGCGGCCCGCTGACCAGGATGCCGATCCCGAGGCGGCCTGATTGCCGGCCTGAGTGACGGCCGGAGTCCATCCCCGCCCCTTGCCCCGCGGCTCAGCGCCGGGCATCGGCCTGACGGGAAGCCTGCCGATTGGCGAGAAACCGCCGCAGGCCAGTCACGAT
>CAJBSQ010000183.1 GCA_903958265.1 uncultured Planctomycetaceae bacterium | reverse complement strand
GCCACGGCCCGGCCGACATGTGTGATGACCGACAGCGGGACGACCGACAGCGGGGCGAGCAGCACGGCGGCGGCAAACGCGTGGCGGAACATGGCCGAACTCCTCGATCGCCCTACCGAACCCGTCACTCGTCTCGGTGCCGGGATGCTCGGAGGATCCGCGGGAGGGTGGCACTCCCGCCGAGCGAGGTCAATGCCGGAAGGGCCGGAAAAAGCTCGCGGGGCGTCACGCGAACCGGGCCACGGCGTACGACTTCTTGCCCGATCGCAGCACGAGCGTGGACGACCCCACGAGATCCGCGACCGTGAGCCGGTGCGCCACGTCGGTGACGCGGCGGTTGTTGACGTAAGCCCCCCCCTGCTCGACGGTCCGCCGCGCAGCGGTTGTGCCCGCGGCGAGTCCGGTGGCCTTGAGCGCCTCCACGAGCAGCAGTCCGTCGCCGTCGAGCGTGGATCGGGCGAACTCGTGGCTCGGCACGTCGGCGAAGATCTCGGAGAGCGCGGCGTCATCGAGGCTTGCGATCTCGGCCCCGAAGAAGATCTCGGTGGCCTGCCGGGCGGCGGCGAGGCCCGCGTCGCCGTGCACTAGCCGCGTGAGTTCCTCGGCGAGCCGCTTTTGCGTGTCGCGGGCGGCGGGATTGGCTGCCCGCTGCTCACCGATGGCGGCGATCTCGTCGAGCGGTACTTCGGTGAGCCGTAGCAGGCAGCGGCCCGCATCGTCGTCGTCGAGGTTGATCCAGTACTATAGAAGCGGTAGGGGCTCGTCCGCCCAGGATCGAGCCAGATGGCGCCCGAGGCCGTCTTGCCCATCTTCGTGCCGTCGGCCTTGGTGAGCAGCGGACAGGTGATGCCGTGCAGGTCCCGCGACCGCAGCCGGCGACCAAGCTCGATCCCGGCAGTGATGTTGCCCCACTGGTCGCTGCCCCCGATCTGCACCCGGCAGTCGAGGGCATCGGAAAGGTGCACGAAGTCCCAGGCCTGGAGCAGCATGTAGCTGAACTCGGTGTAGGAGAGCCCACCGTCGCGGTCGAGCCGGCTCTTCACGGAATCCTTCCCGAGCATCTGCGAGAGCGGCACGTGCTTGCCCACGTCGCGGAGGAACTCGAGGTAGCCCACGCCCCGCATCCAGTCGGCGTTGTTCACCACGTGCACGCGGTCGCCCGCCGTGGCGAGCACCCCGCGGATCTGCCGCTCGACGCCGGCGATGTTGGCGGCCAGTTCGTCTGGCGAGAGGAGATTTCGCTCCTCGCTGCGGCCGCTGGGGTCGCCGATCATGCCGGTGGCGCCGCCGACCAGGGCGACGGGTTCGTGGCCGGCGCGGGCCACCCGCCGGAGGAGCATCAGGGCCACGAGGTGGCCGACGTGCAGGCTGTCGGCCGTGGGGTCGAAGCCGGCGTAGACGCGGCGGCCGGGCGTGGAAAGCCAGTCGCGAAGGGCCGTCGCGTCAGTCGATTGGTGAACGAGGCCCCGCGCCTCGAACTCGGTGAGCAGGTCGTGAGGCATGTGGCTACCGCCAGAGGTCGCCGTCGGAGAAGGGATGGGCGGGGCCACCGAGCTTCGGGGCTGGCAGCGCCTTGAGGGCCTGCTCGGCAAACCGCAGGTCCTCGCGGCCCGTGATCTTGATGTTGATGGGCGAGCCCTGCACGACGGTCACCGGATGGCCGATGGCCTCGATCAGCGAGGCCTCGTCGGTGGCTTGTCCGGCGCGGTGGGCGGCGAAGGCCCTCGTCAGCAGGTCGCGGGAGAAGACCTGCGGCGTCTGTGCTTCCCAGAGGCTGCTGCGATCGACCGTCTCGGTGATCGTGTGGTCGGCGGCCACCCGCTTGAGCGTGCCCACCACCGGGATCGCGAGGATGGCCGCTCCGGTGCGAGCGCCGGTCGCGAACACCTTGTCGATCCAGGCGGCGGCGATGCAGGGCCGTGCCGCGTCGTGGATCGCAATCATGTCGATGTCGTCAGCCAGTTTCTCGAGCCCGTTGCGGACGGAGTCGGTCCGCTGGGCTCCCCCTTCCGCGAGCGTGATTCCCATGAAGGCCAGGTTGGCGCCGAACTTCTCGACGAACATCTGTCGGTCGTCGGGAGAGACGACGATCACGACCTGCTTGACATCGTCGCGGTCGATGAACTTCTCGGCTGAGTGCAGCCACACCGGCCGTCCGGCGAGCGGCGCAAACGGCTTTTTGTAGTTGGCGTCTTGGAAACGGCTGCTCTGGCCGGCAGCCGCCAGGATTACTCCGAAGCGGGGCATGGAATGTGCGCCTCGGCGATCGCGTGATCCATCAGCATGCGGACCGCCGACTTCGCGGCCGGCTTGTCGTGCAGCCAGGCGGCGAACGCCTCACCATGCGCTCCGTAGAGATCGTGCAGCCAGCGGGGTGCCTGCGTCTGGAGCCAGTGGCGGAAGACGAGCCACTTGGGATTCGAGTGGCCATACACCTCCCGGGCCACCCAGCAGAAGCCACCGCCCCCCTGCATACCACCACCGCCCTGCATGCCTCCGCCTTGCATGCCCCCTCCCTGCATGCCGCCACCGCCTTGCATGCCGCCACCCTGCATACCGCCACCTTGCATGCCGCCGCCCAGCATACCACCGCCGCCTTGCATGCCGCCACCGCCCTGCATGCCGCCACCACCGCCCATGCCACCCGTGCCGCCCGCACCGGCGCCCGAGAAGTTGAACTGCGTCACGGTGCCGACGCCGGAGAACAGCGGGTTCGCGTTGATTCGCACGTACCGTCTGTCAGCCGAAACCACGGCGGTGATCGACAGGTTGGTGCCCTCGGGGAGCGTGCTGATGATCGGCTGATAGCCCACCGCACCATCGCCGAAGAAGGGCACGCCCGGACCGGTCGGGCCTCGGGGCGGTGCGCCGCTGCGGCTTTCCGACATCGATTCGGTGGCCAGCGGATCGGTGATCGCCGCGAGTTGTTGGGCGAGCACCGCTTTGCCGAGGATTCGCTGCGTGTTCACGTCGTGGGCGATCTGGGCGTCCAGCAGCGGTTCCCGACGGCGGCCCTCGGGCACGTTCACCGAGAGCAGTTGGTCGTCGGCGCCGATGCGAATCTGCCGCCGCAGCACCTGTTCG
>CAJBSQ010000182.1 GCA_903958265.1 uncultured Planctomycetaceae bacterium | reverse complement strand
GCCTTGGGCGTATCCTCGCCCGGCGACGAGACTTTTGCCGCCCCCGAGCCGGCGAACCACGTAAGTCGAATGCGCTCTAACTCCCCGCCGTCGCCGCAGAAAACCTCAATAGATCCGCTCGAGGATCGGCCGCAGCGCGGCGGGATCGAGGGCCACGGGATTGCCCCGCATACTCGCGCCCCCGGAGTTCTCGGCGAGCCAGTCGAGCCGGCTGCGGTCGAGCCCCAGGTCGGCCAGCCGCCGCGGCGTTCCGGCGACGTCGCAGAGCCGGCCGATCCTCGCGACAAAGGCGTCGGCCGCCCGCTCGGGGTCGGCATCGGCCTCCGGATCAACCGCCTGTTCGATCGCGGCGAAGTCGTCGCGACACGCGGAGCGGTTCACCGCCACCGCCACCGGTAGCAGCATCGCGCAGGCGACGCCGTGCGGCGTGCCGCACTCGATGCCCAAGGCCGCGGCGACGCCGTGGGCCATCCCCAGGCCCGAGTTGGTCAGCGCGATGCCCGACACGAGGGCGGCGTGGCTCATGACGGTCCGAGCGGCGATGTCGTGGGCGTTCTCGAAAACCCGCGGCAAGGCCTCGAGGGCGGCCGGCAGCGCGGCGCGGACGAGGGCCCGGGGAAGCGGGCTGCGAAACCGGCAGACGTACGACTCCACAAGCTGCGTGATGGCGTCGAGGCCCGAGGCCGCCGTGACCCCGCGGCCACACGACACGGTCAGGGCGGGATCCACCAGGGCGGCCCGCGGCACCATCAGGGGGCTTCGCATGCTCTTCTTGAACCGCCGCTGCGGGCAGGAGATGACCGCGTTGCGGGTCGCCTCGGCTCCGGTCCCGGCAGTCGTCGGAACGGCGACGACCGGCAGGGGCGGGCGAACGATCGACAGCCCACGGCCGACACCTTCGAGGTGATCCATCACCACCTGCTCGTCGACCTCGGCGAGGTTCGCCACGTTGGTCGCCAGCGCCGCGATCGCCTTCGCGAGGTCGATCGTCGATCCGCCGCCGATCGCGATCACGACCGGCTCGTGAGCCTCCTCGCGAGAAAGTCCGTGGACGGCCGCCGCCACCGCCGCAATGGTGGGCTCGCCCACGCAGGTCGCGATCCGCGCCACGGCAAGCCCCGCGGCTTCGAGCCCGCCCGTCACCCCCGCTTCACCGCCGCACGACTGCACGCCGTTGGTCCCGGCAACCAGCCACGCCGTGCGGCCGAACCGGGCCGCCAACTGGCCAAGTTCGCCGACTCGTCCGGCACCAAAGACGATGGCCGACGGCATCAGAAAATCGTAGCTGCCGGGCGTCTCCGGTGGCGGCATCTGCGGCGATGCGGGGGGCATGGCAATGGGGCCCGGGGGCGGAGCCAAGGCATGGACCGCCGGCGTGGCCTGGCCTACCCTTGACTCGCTGGCGACTGTTTTCCCCTGCCGCGGGACCGCCTGCAACCACAACGCTTCCATGACCGCACCGCTTCCCATTCCCGTCTGCCCGCGACCGATCGAAGGCCGCACCCGTCCGCCGGGTTCGAAGAGCATCACCAACCGGGCGCTGGTCTGCGCTGCGTTGGCTCGCGGCCCGAGCCGCCTGAGCGGGGTGCTCGACAGCCACGACACGCGGGTGATGGCGGGAGGCCTGACCGCGCTGGGCATCGGGCTGACATGCGACTGGGACCGGGGTGAGGTCGGGGTCGAGGGATCCGGAGGGATGATTCCCGCCTCGTCGGCGACGCTGGACTGCGCGGCGAGCGGAACCACGATGCGATTTCTGGCTGCCGTCTGCGGGCTCGGCCGCGGCACGTACCGTCTGGATGGTACGCCGCGGATGCGACAGCGACCCATCGGCGATCTTCTCGAAGCTCTCCGCGACCTCGGTATCGAGGCCGAGGCGGGCAGCCCGGGTGAGTGCCCGCCGGTCACGATCCGGTCGCGGGGGCTGGAAGGAGGCACGGCCGCCGTCCGGG
>CAJBSQ010000181.1 GCA_903958265.1 uncultured Planctomycetaceae bacterium | reverse complement strand
CGACATCACGATCTTCAAACTCGGCACGGAGCCCGAAGTGGTCGCCGAGATCAACATGGGCAACAGCGTCTACTCCACGCCGATCGCCGTCGGCGACACTCTCTACATCGCCAACAAGAGCCACCTGTTCGCCATCCGGGAGGGCGCCACCCCGGCGCCGTGATTGCCATGCACCGCGTCGCCTCGCTTCTCGCCACGCCCCTCCTCGCCATCGCCTGCATCATGCCGGCCACCGCGACCGAAACGGCCCGGCCGGGTGATCTCGTGCGGTCGGCGAAGCGAATCGCCGTCCTCGGCGATTCGATCACCCAGGACGGCCGCTGGGTGGCCGACCTCGCCGCCTGGATGGAGGAGCAGGGCCTCCCCGCGGACGTGATCAACGTCGGCCTGTCGAGCGAGACCATCTCCGGCCTCACGGAAGTGGGGCATGCCGGCGGGACGTTCCCCCGGCCCGATCTCTTCGACCGGCTCGACCGGGTGCTCACGGTGACGCGGCCCGACGTCGTGCTCGCGATGTACGGCATGAACTGCGGCATCTACCAGCCGCTCGACGACGGCCGGTTCGCGAAGTTCAAGGACGGGATCGAGCGGCTGCACGCGGCCGTCGAGAAGGCGGGAGCGAGGATCATCCACCTCACGCCCCCCATCTACGATAAGCAGCCGGGTAATCCCGGCCCCGCAGGCACAGCCGACTACGACGCCGTGCTCGCCGCCTACTCCGACTGGCTGCTCTCGAAGCGGGCCGCTGGCTGGGGCGTGATCGACGTCCACGGACCGATGAAGGAGGCGCTCGAGGCGCGGCGGAAGGAGAACCCGGAGGCCACCTTCACCCCCGACTGCATTCATCCGAACGACGCGGGCCACTGGGCGATCGGCCGGGCGGTGATCGCCGGCCTTGGCGATGAGGCGGCGGCAACCGATCCGCATCTGGAGGCCACACTGGCCCCGTTCCTGCCCCAGGTGACGCAGCGGATGAAACTGCTGAGCGACGCCTACCGCGAGGCGGCCGGCCACGCCCGTCCGGGCACGCCACAGGGGCTCTCGATCGCCGCGGCCGAGGCGGAGGCCCGGCGGCTCACCGAGTCGCTCCGCTCGCGTCGGCTCCAGCTGCGTGGCACCAAGCACGCCAGCGGCGAGTGGCGGATGGCGATCGAATGGCCGCGGCCGAAGGTCGTTGATCCGGGGCCCGCGGCCGAACGGCCGGCGCCGATCCCGGCCGATGCCGTCGTGCTCTTCGACGGCCACGACATGTCGGCCTGGCAAAACGGCGACGACTGGAAGGTGGCCGACGGCGTGGTGACGGTCGGCAAGGGGCAGATCGTCTCCAAGCAGGGCTTCGGCGACTGCCAGGTGCACGTCGAGTTCCGACTCCCATCCCCCGCCACCGGCAAGGGGCAGGGCCGGGGCAATTCCGGCGTGTTCCTGATGGGTAAGTACGAGATTCAGGTGCTCGACTCGTTCGAGGACGGCTCCGATGGCCCGCTCACCTATCCCGACGGCCAGTGCGGCGCCCTCTACAAGCAGCGGCCCCCAGCCGTGAACGCCTGCCGCAAGCCGGGCGAGTGGCAGTCGTACGACATCCTGTTCACGCGGCCGCGATTCGCCGCCGACGGCACGCTCGACACACCCGGCCGCATCAGCGTTGTCCACAACGGGATTGCGATCCACTCCAACGCGGAAATCCTCGGCGAGACCTTCTGGCACCAGCCGCCGGGCTACCAGCAGCACCCCGACGCGCTGCCGCTGGCGATCCAGGATCACGGCAATCCGGTTCAGTTCCGCTCGATCTGGGTGCGGCCGTTCGAGCCAGTGCAGCCGCAGCCGCTCCCCTAGCCCGTATCAAGTGTATGTGTAGCTTCGTTG
>CAJBSQ010000180.1 GCA_903958265.1 uncultured Planctomycetaceae bacterium | reverse complement strand
CGCTCGCTGGGCATGGAGGAGCACGTGCGGTTCGTGAACCGCTTCCTGAGCCTGCCCGACCTGCTCGCCCACCTGCAGGCCTGCGATGTCTTCGTGACGCCCTATCCAGGAAAAGACCAGATCGCCAGCGGAACGATGGCCTATGCCATGGCCGTCGTCGGCGCCGTGATCAGCACTCCCTATCTCTACGCGCAGGAGATGCTGGCGGACGGCCGGGGGATTCTCGTGCCGTTCTCCGACAGCGACAGCCTGGCCCGGGCGGCCAGCCTGATGCTCACCGACGACGACTTGCGCCGGCGAACCCAGCGCAGGGCGTACCGGCACGTGCAGCCGATGTTCTGGCCCAACGTGGGCCGGCTCTACCACAACCTTTTCCGCCGGGTCGCGACGGAGCACCGCCGGGCCGGTCTGCGGGAATCGCGGACCGTGCTGCGGGAACCGCGGGGCGAACCCCTCGGCGTCGCCGTGCATGGAGAAGCCTGATGATTCACGCCGCACACCTCCCACTCATCCACCTCGATCGGATGACCGATTCGACCGGCCTGATTCAGCATGGGATCTACGGCATCCCGCGCCGCGAGAGCGGCTACACGACCGACGACAACGCCCGGGCCCTGCGGCTCTGCACCCGGCTCTGGAGCCACCATCCCGACGACCAGATGCTATCGCGGGTGTCGTGCTATCTGAGTTTCCTCGAACACGCTCGCTGCCGCGCGAGAGGCTTTCACAACTTCCTCAGCTACCAACGGGCTTGGCTCGACTCCACGGGAACCGGCGATTGTCAGGGGCAGGCCGTGCTCGCGCTGGCAGAGGTGCTCGGCAGCCGGCTGCCGGAAGGCTTCCGGTCGGTGGCCTGGGAACTGATCAAGACGGTCCTACCGACACTGGCCGAGCTGCGTAGCCTCCGGGCGCAGGCCTACGTGATCATGGCGTGGTCGCATCTCTGGAAGGCCGATCTCGAGCAGGCCCAAGAACTGCAGGCCGTCGCCCACCACGCTGCACTGCGGCTCACCGACGCCTACGAGCGGTCGCACCGACCAAGCTGGCCGTGGTTTGAATCGCGGATGACCTACGCCAACGCCGTGCTCCCGCACAGCCTGTTTGCCGCGGCCGAGCGCTGGCCGGACGGGCCGTTTTTGACCGTGGCCGAGGACTCGTTCGGCTTCCTCGTTCGCGAGACCACGACCGACGGCATCTTCTGGCCGGTGGGCAACGCCGACTGGTACGCGCGGGGCGAGATCAAGTCGCCCTACGACCAGCAACCGGTCGAGGCCTCGACGATGGCCGAAGCGGCCCTGGCCGCCGCGGCCATCCGGGAAGACGGCGGCCATCTGACCACGTTTCTGCAGGCATACCACTGGTTTGGGGGCCGCAACAGCCTCGGACTTCCCCTGGCCGATCCGCTCACGGGCGGCTGCTACGACGGCCTGCATCGCGGCGGTCTCAATCGCAACCAGGGTGCGGAGTCGACGCTCGCATGGCTGTGGACCTTGTGGCTCGGCACCACGACCCGTCACCTCGAAAACCTGCTGGCAGAGTCGCTCCCGTCCCTGTCATCCCCAGCATCCCTGTCATCCCCGGAGCACAGCGTTGCATGACGTCGCTTGTGAAGCCGCAGCATTACCCCGAACTGTTCCGCCGCTACGAGGGTAATCCGATCCTCACGGCCAATGACTGGCCCTACCCGGTCCACACCGTCTTCAATGCGGGCGCCTGCCAGATCGGCTCCACTACGCTCTTGCTCGTGCGGGTCGAAGACCGTCGCGGCCATTCCCACCTCAGTGTGGCCCGCAGTGCCGACGGCATCTCCAACTGGCGGATCGATGCCCAGCCCACCTTCCCTCCCGATCCGGTGAATTACGCGGAAGAGGCGTGGGGCGTGGAAGACGCCCGCGTCACCTGGGTCGCCGATCGCCAGGAGTGGATCATCGCCTACACGGCCTTCTCGTCGATCGGCCCGCTGGTCTCGCTGGCCTCTACCGTCGATTTCCAGTCGTTCATCCGCCTTGGGCCAGTCATGCCACCCGAGGATAAAGACGCCGCCATTTTTCCACGGCAGTTTGGCGGCCGTTACGCGATGATCCACAGGCCGGTCTCGGCGGGAAGTTCCGGCGCCCATATCTGGCTCTCCTTCTCGCCCGATTTACGGCACTGGGGCGATCACCACGTGCTGCTGCATGCCCGGCGCGGTGCGTGGTGGGATGCCAACAAGATCGGCCTCAGCCCCACCCCCCTGGAGACTCCCGAGGGGTGGCTGCTGCTCTACCACGGCGTGCGGCACACCCCCGGCGGATGCCTCTACCGGCTGGGCCTGGCGCTGCTCGACCTGGAACAGCCGTGGCGGGTGCTGCGGCGCAGCGACGACTGGATTTTCGCCCCGGAAATGCCCTACGAGCGTCAGGGAGACGTCAACGGCGTGGTCTTCCCCTGCGGCTGGATCCTCGACGAGGCGACCGGCATGATCCGCATGTACTACGGCGGCGCCGACTCGTGCCTGGCCTTGGCCACGGGGCGGCTATCCGACGTGCTCGACTACCTCCGCACCTGCCCCGCTCCACCGCCTCAGGCACGCCCCGGCATGACGGCGTGACGCTCTAGCGTTCTCGACCCGACCTCCTCCCACGCCCCTCCGCGAGGGGCCGTGGAGGGCATGGCACCGCCATCTCTGCTGCGTCCTGCCGGCATCTTCCGTATGCTCACGGGCCCCGCAGGAGACCCCATGTCGTCGTATCCCCGCATCGCCCGCTTCCGCTCCGTGGACGAACTCCGCAGCCATCTCGCCACGCTCGACGCCCCGATCCCGCTCGACGATGCACCCCGCTCCGCCGCCGACGGCTCGCCACTCGCACGGCCGCTCGTGCTCGGCGACCGCACCGTCGGCAACCGCTGGTGCATCCATCCGATGGAGGGCTGGGACGGCAGCCCAGAGGGCGCGCCCACTGAGATCCTGCTACGTCGCTGGCGGCACTTCGGCTCCAGCGGCGCGAAGCTGATCTGGGGGGGCGAGGCGGTGTCGGTGCTGAACGAGGGCCGCGCCAACCCCAACCAGCTCTCCGCGCTGGCCTGCGGCCGCGCCGGCTTCGCCGCCCTGCTGGCCGAGGTCAAGACGGCCCACCTCGCGACCTTCGGCCGCGACGACGATCTCGTCGTGGCGCTCCAGCTCACCCACTCGGGCCGGTTCAGCAAGCCGGTCGCGACCGGCCGAGTGCCGCGGATCGCCTACCACCATCCGCTGCTCGACGCCCGCCACGGCGTGAACCCCGACGACGCCTCCTGCGTGCTCACCGATGCCGACGTGGAGCGGCTGATCGATGCCTACGTCACCGCTGCGAAAGACGCCGCGGCCGCCGGCTTCGACATGGTGGATCTCAAGGCCTGCCACGGCTACCTCGTGCACGAGTTCCTCTCGGCCCGCCGCCGACCGGGCCCCTGGGGGGGCGACTTCGCTGGCCGCACGCGACTGCTCGCCACGCTGATCGAGCGGGTGAGGGCCGAGTGCCCGCAGCTGCTGATCGGCGTGCGGCTCTCGCTCTTCGACGTCGTCCCTTGGCACATGGTCGACGGCCGCGGTGAGCCGGTTGCCTTCAAAGACTCCCTGCCCTACGACTGCGGCTTCGGCGTGGACGAGATGAATCCACTGGCCTACGACCTCGCCGAGCCGATCGCGTTGCTGCGAAAACTCCGCGACCTCGGCGTCTGTGCCGTGAACCTCACGGCCGGCAGCCCCTACACGGTGCCGCACATGCAGCGGCCCGCGGCGTTCCCGCCCTCCGACGGCTACCCGCCGCCGGAGGATCCGCTCATCGGCGTCTGGCGACAGATCGACGCCTGCCGCAAGGCGAAGGAGGCGGTGCCCGAGCTTGTGATGGTGGGCTCGGGCTATACCTACCTTCAGGAGTACGTCGTGCATGCCGCACAGGCAACGGTGGCCCGTGGCTGGATCGACTCCGTGGGCCTGGGCCGCATGGTGCTCTCGTACCCCGCGCTACCGGCCGATGCGCTGGCGGGAACGCCGCTGGTGCGCGGCTCGCTCTGCCGCACGTTCTCCGACTGCACGACGGCTCCCCGCCACGGCCTCCGCAGCGGCTGCTATCCGCTCGACGCCTACTACAAGTCACTCCCCGAAGCGGCAGAGGTGAAGGCGATCAAGGCCCGGATGGAATCGTAGCGCCCATCGCGGGGAGCGTTGCCTCATGCCGGCGGCATGTCGGCCGGCCGCCGCCAGGTGCCTGGCCGAAACCACCGGCCCACGCGGGTCGTGAGCAGGGCGGGAAGGACCACGAGGTCGCCCACGAGCGCCGCAGCCACCAGCAGCGAGAGCATCCAGGCGAACCGCCTCGTCGGCGCGAAGGAACTGCCCGCGAAGGCGAGGATCCCGAGGCCGCACACGAGGGAGCTCTGGGTCAGCGCTGCGGCCGAATGCCGGAAGGCCGCATGCACGGCGGCGATCTGGCTGCTGGCCGCCGCCAGAGGCTCGTCCTTCGCGGCCGCTTCGGCGAGCCCACGGCGAAAGAAGGTGAGGAAGTGGAGCGTGCCATCGACCGCCATGCCGAGGGCGATCGACGCGGTCATCACGCTGCCGATGTCGAGCGCGGCCTTTGTCCAGCCGAGCCCGCCAAACAGGAGGATCATGGGAAACACGTTGGGGATCATGGCCACGAGCCCGGCCCCAACACCCCCGACCACGGCCATCATCGCCACCGTGATCAAGACGCACGCCGACAGGAAGCTCGAAAACAGGTCATGAAGCAGCGTATTCTGAATGGCGTTGATCATCGGCATCGCGCCGGTGGAATCGACGGCCACACCGCGGCCGCCCCCACCGTGGGCCGCGACGATCGGCGTCACGCGGCCGTGAATCCGGGCGAGGAGATCGCCGTAGTCGATCCCGGCCAGCGCCGACGTGCGGGCGGTCACTCGCCAGAGCTGCTCGCCCTTCCGCTCGCGGATGATCCTCATGTCAGACAGCCCCGCGAGGCTCGCCTCGAGTTTTCGGGCCACCACCGCCTTCCGCGCTGCCGCCAGCATGCCCGACCCCGCAGCCGACTCCGGCAT
>CAJBSQ010000179.1 GCA_903958265.1 uncultured Planctomycetaceae bacterium | reverse complement strand
GTCGCGAGACGGTGCCGATGCGTGGCTCGAGGCCCGTGCGTTCGACAAGGACGGCAGCCCCTGCCTCGACGCGGC
Organism: uncultured Planctomycetaceae bacterium; assembly: GCA_903958265.1. Classification (GTDB taxonomy): domain Bacteria; phylum Planctomycetota; class Planctomycetia; order Pirellulales; family UBA1268; genus QWPN01. The sequence continues at coordinate 1,683 of CAJBSQ010000179.1, read as the reverse complement.
AAACGCCGTGCGGTTCGATCTCGCAGGCGAGGGTGAACTCGTGGACAACCTCGGCACGCCCGACGGGTCGCGTGTGGTGCAGCTGGCCAACGGGCGAGCCCGCATCCGCGTTAGGCTCACGGGCCGCAAGGCGGTGGCAGCGGTCACATCGCCGGGGCTGCGCTCGGCGTTCGTGACGCTCGACGCCGAACCGGCGGCGGGGAAGGCCGCGACGACTGCGACTCAGGCGTCTCCGCTGGGATATTCCCGGCCGCCAGCGTCGGAAGCCATCGATGTGGCCGGCCTCGACCGCGAGCGGATCCTCAAGGCGGCCGACGCCGCCCTGGCATTGCCGCCGCTCACGATCACGGCCCAGCGTGCTCCGCATGCCGAGGGCTCCCCGCACGACTTCTATTCCAACGGCGACTACTGGTGGCCCGATCCCACGAAGCCCAACGGCCTGCCCTACGTCCGCCGCGACGGGGAATCGAACCCAGACAACTTTTTTGCCCACCGCCAGGCGGTGAACACGCTCCGCGACCGCGTGGCGGCCCTCGCCGCTGCCCGGATCGTGACCGGCGACGCTCGCTACGCCGCCAAAGCCGACGAACTCCTGCGGGTGTTCTTCCTCGATCCCGCCACCCGCATGAACCCGAATCTCGACCACGCTCAGGCCGTGCCCGGCGTGTCGGCCGGTCGTCCGGCGGGCATCATCGACGGGCTGCACCTCGCCGAGGTCGCCCGGGCCGTGAAGGTGCTGTCGCAGGAACGCGCCCTGCCGGAGGCGACAGTGACCGGCGTGAAGCGGTGGTTTACCGACCTCTGCTCCTGGATGACCACGAGCGAGAACGGCCGCAAGGAAGCCGCCGCGAAGAACAACCACGCCGTGGCCTACTTCGTCCAACTCGCGGCCTTCGCCGACCTCACCGGCGACGAGCCGCTCCTGGCCGAGTGCCGCCGGCAGTTCGTGGAAGTCTTCGTGCCACACCAGATGGCGGCCGACGGGTCATTTCCGGAGGAACTTGGGCGCACGAAGCCCTACGGCTATTCGATCTTCCAACTCGACCAGATGGCGACGCTCTGCCAGATCCTCTCCGCCAGAGGCGATGATCTGTGGGGCTTCGCTCTGCCCGATGGCCGCGGGATGCGGACCGCCGTGGCCTGGCTGCACCCGTATCTGGCTGACAAGGCGACGTGGCCGAAGCCGCCCGACGTCGAGCACTGGGAGGGCTGGCCCGTGCGGCAGCCGCACCTGCTCTTCGCTGGGCTCGCCCTGCGGGAACCGGCCTACCTCGACCTCTGGAAGCAACTCCCTGCCGACTCGACCGATCCCGAGGTCCGCCGCAACGTGCCGATCACGCAGCCACTGCTCTGGCTCCGAGAGTGACCGCGGCACCCGGCTGCGGTCACTTCGTCGAGATCTCGATGTCGTAGGTATCGGGGCTCGACCTGCCCACGTCGTGAGTGAGCCCGGAACTACGGAAGTAGCTTGCCGGGATCTGCGGGGCTCCCGGGTCGTCCATGTCGGGCATCACCTTCACGGTGTATCGTCCCGCGGGCACGCCCGTCATGCTGCCCGGCCCGAGGCGGCGGAGGCGGTAGCCGCCATCCGCGGCGGTCTGGGCGACGCCTCGCGGGGCGTCTTTCTCGTCGGGATCGAAGATCACCACGAGCCCCCGCGCCGGCTTGCCGTCCACCCGTACG
>CAJBSQ010000178.1 GCA_903958265.1 uncultured Planctomycetaceae bacterium | reverse complement strand
CCCACACGACACACCGCTCAGGATTCACCCCGAGCCGGCGGGCCGCCTCCAGGAAGGGATCGGGCTCGGGCTTGTGGCGGTCGGTGTCTTCGCTGGCCACGATCGTGTCGAAGGCGCCGGCGAGGCCGATGTGGTCGAGGATCCGACTGCACACGGCGTGGTAGCCGCCCGTGACCACCGCCATGGGCACGCGGCCCCGCAACCGGCGGACGACATCGACCACTGGTGCGATCGCCTCGATGCGGGTGAGTTGCTCGAGGAACGAGTGTTCCTTGCTCCGGGCGGCGTGTTCCACGTCGAGTTCGACGCCGGCCTCGCGGGCCAGCGTGGCGATGATGTCTCGCGTGGGGCGACCGCCGAGGGCGTAAAAGCGGTCTTCGTCGAAGGCCAGGCCGTGGGCCCGCGTCACGGAGAGCCAGGCCCGGTAGTGGGCGGGCATGGTGTCGGCGAGCGTGCCATCGCAATCGAAGAGGATGGCGTCGGCGGACTGGAGGTGCCACATGGCGTTGGCGGGCTCGGGCGGGTGGTGGTGGGTGGGTGGTAACGGTCGTACGGGATTTTCGGCGACCGGCGGTCCGCCGGCAACCCCGAAGGTAACCTAGGCTCTGGGTGTTCCCCGCGATTTCTTTCGGATTCGGACCATGTCGCTCCTCCCCAGACTCGGCCTTCGCGCCCGCCTGCTGCTGCTTGCCGTCTTCCCGGCGGCAGTGATCCTGGCGACGGTGCTCGGGCTCAACTTCCTGCGGATGCGGACGCTCCTGCTTACCTTCGGCGAGGAGATCCTCCGCGACCGCGTGCGCTCGATCGCGGCCGACCTCGACCGGGACACGGCCGAGGCGGTGACCACGGCCCGAGTGATGGCGATCGCCTCCGAAAATGGCCTGCTCGACGACCGGCTCGAGGCCCTGCGATTCACCCGCGACGTGCTGGAATCGAATCCGAAGTTCGTGGCCTCGTACTTCGGCTACGAACCCGACACCGACGGGATGGATGCCGCCGCAGCCAAGGCCGCGGGCATCACGGCCACCGCCGCTCCTCTCGCCGCTGCCGCCGTCGACCTTCCGCTCCCCGGCAGCCTCGCGACGCTGCCGCCCCAGGCGATTGCCCCCGGCGGACGCTTCATCCCCTACTGGTTTCGCGACCGCACCGACCTCTCGCGGGTGATGCTCAAGCCGCTGGTGGAACTCGACGGCCTCTATTACGAAGGCTGCCGCAGCCGGTTCCTCGACGGCCGCGAGGCCGACAAGGCGATGGTCACCGAGCCCTATGATTACGAAGGCCAGTTGATGGTCGAGCAGACCTACCCGATTGTGGTCGACGGCCACTTCCGCGGCGTCGCCGGCGTCGATCGCACCCTCGAGCGGATCGGGAGTTCGCTGGACTCAATCAAGCAGTCGCAGCTCGACAAGGGCTGGCACGTCGAAATCTTCCTCGTCAGCCGTGGTGTCGAGGCTTCGGGGCCACGCGGCCCGCGGGTGATCGCCACAACGCTCAAGGCTCCCGACCTGCGGGCCAAGCCGATCGACGCCACGCCCTACGGGGAGATCCTCGGAGACTTCCACGCATCCGTGACCCACGACCGTGTGGTCAAGGCTCCCGATCCGCTGACCGGCATCGACTCGCTCTACTCGGCAGCCAGGCTGCCTGCCGGCTCATGGACGGTGGTGATGCAGATCCCACGGTCTGACATCGTGACGCGGGTTCAGGGGCCGCTGCTCACCTCCGCGGGGCTCGCCGCTGCCGGCATGGCGGGCGTGCTCGGCCTCATGGGCTGGCTCACCAACACGATCACCCGTCGGATCGGCACGGCCGTGGCCGCCTCCCGCCGCGTGGCGCAGGGCGACCTGACCGGCACGATCGACATGCGGGGCAGCGACGAGACGGGCCAACTCCTCCGCGACGTCGGCGCGATGACGGCCAACCTCAAGGCGATCGTCTCCCAGGTCAAGCGGGCGAGCATCGACCTCAACGCGACCGCGCGGCAGCTCTCGGCCGCCGGCAACCAGCAGGAGTCGGCGATCGCATCGCTTGGCGCCAGCACGAGCGAGGCGGCGGTGGCCAGCCGGCAGATCGCCGTCACGGGCCGGGAGCTGCTCGGCACGATGGGAGAGGTGGCCGATGTGGCCGCCGAGACCGCCCACGTGGCCGATGCGGGTCGCGACAGCCTCTCCGAGGTGGGCGACACCATGACGCACCTCGAGCAGTCAACGGCCGAGTTCGCCGACCGGCTGGCCACGATCCGCCAGCGAGCCGAAGACATCAACATGGTGATCACCACGATCACCAAGGTGGCCGACCAGACCAACCTGCTCTCCATCAACGCCGCGATCGAGGCGGAGAAGGCGGGCGAATACGGCCAGGGCTTCATCGTGGTGGCCCGCGAGATCCGCCGCCTCGCCGACCAGACCGCCGTGGCCACGCTCGACATCGAGCGGCTCGTGGAGCAGATGCAGCAGGCGGTGAATGCCGGCGTGGACGAGATGGAGCGGTTTGCGACGGAGGTGAAGACGGGCGTGGACCGGGTGGCCGGGATCAGCGGCCAGTT
>CAJBSQ010000177.1 GCA_903958265.1 uncultured Planctomycetaceae bacterium | reverse complement strand
GACTCGTCACCTACCCGCTCGGCCACGCCCGGGCCGACGTCGCCCGGACGGCGGAGGTGGTCGATCTCAAGTTTGACCGGCTCGTGGCCGGCGCCGTGGCCGACCCGCGGGCGCTCCGCGAGCGGATGCGGATCGGCGGCAAGACCCCTGCGGAGATGGCGGAGCTGTATGCGTTTCCCATTCACGGGTGTGATCCCGGTTGACAAGCCCGCGGGGGTGACGTCGCGACGGGTGGTCGACGCGGTCGCCCGCGCGCTGGGCATGGCGGCGGTCGGCCACGCCGGCACGCTCGATCCGCTGGCCACGGGCGTGGTCGTGGTCTGCGTCGGCCACGCGACGAAACTCGTCGACGCCGTCCATGGGTTGACCAAGCACTATCGGGCGACGTTTCTCCTGGGGCGGTCGAGCCCGTCGGATGACCTCGAGACGGAGATCGTCGAGGAGCCGGAGCCGCTGAGGCCGTCTGTCGCGGCGCTCGAGGCCGCCCTGCCCTCGTTTCGGGGCGCGATCCTCCAGCGGCCCTGCGACTATTCGGCGGTGCATGTCGGCGGGAAGCGCGCCTACCGACTCGCCCGTCAGGGCACGCCCGTCGAGATCGCCTCCAAGGCGGTGCGGATCGACCGCCTTGAGATCACGGGCTACGACTGGCCCCGCCTCGGCCTCGACATCGTCTGCTCGTCGGGCACCTTCGTGCGGGCGATCGGCCGCGATCTGGCCGCGGCGCTCGGCACCGCAGCGGTGATGGAGTCGCTGGTGCGGACGGCCGTGGGCCCATTCACGGTGGAGCGGTGCCTGCCGCTGGGGCAAGTGACGCCCGAGGCCGCGCAGGCGGCGCTTCTGCCGGCCATCGAGGCGGTGCCCGACATGCCGCGGCATCTGCTGGCCGCCGAGGATCTCGACCGTGCCGTGCTGGGCGGGCTGGTCAGCCTCCCGGCGGATTCGGCCGACGCCTTGGTCGCAGTCGACCAGGTGGGCGATCTCGTCGGGATCCTCAAGCGTCATGAGTCGGGGAGGTTCCGGCTCCGACCGAACTTCCGGGGGGAGGGCTAGATCGATGCGAGGCGCGTTGGCCGTCGTGGGAATCGCTGGCCTCATTGGCTGTGCCGCGGCGGCGTCGGCGGAGTCGGTTGAGAGCCTCGACAACGGCACCGTGCAGGTAGGAGTCGACACCGACAAAGGGGGTGCGATCACCTGGCTCTCCTGGACGAGGCACCCCGGCAATGCGGTGAATCTGCACGACCCTGGCCGTGTGATTCAGCAGTCGTACTACGCCGGAGCTGCGGTCGATCGCAGGGCCGACGGCCAGCACGAGGCCTGGAGTCCGTGGCCCTGGAATCCGATCCAGGCCGGCGGTGTGGGGAGCTGGGCCCGCGTGAACACGTTTGAACGAACCGCCGCCGGTGACCTCGCGTGTGAGACGACGCCAAAGCTCTGGGACATGCCCGATGAGGAGGCGGCCGCGGTGATCCGGCAGGTGACGGGATTCGAGCCCGGCTTTGACAACGTGGTGTCGCTCGAGTGCGAACTCGAGTGCCGACGTCGAGAGGACGACCGCTGGGGCAACGCCGTGCCACGGCACCAGGAACTGCCGGCCTGCTACCTCACGCGGTCATTCGGAGCAGTGAAGAGCTATCTCGGCGACGGCCGCTGGCGGGAAGAGGCGATCCCACCGGGACCGCCGTGGGGCCGCGTGATGCCGCCGCGTGGCGTCGTGGCCTGCTTCGACGCGACGGGCCAGGGCGTGGCGATCTACTCACCAGATGCGACGGAAGCCTGGAATGTCGGGCCGCATGGCGCCGGGGCGAGTGCCGACCCGGCGGCCGGCCCCTGCATGCACGTGGCCCCGATCGCGACGGCGCGCCTGGGGCCGCGAGACGTCTATCGATTCCGGGCCTGGCTCGTGGTCGGGGATGAGGAGGAGATTGCCGCGACCGTCGATGCGGTCGCTGGGCGCAGCCAGGCTCCCGGGCACGGGAAGTCTCTCGCTGTCCCCCCGTAGCACAGGTTTTCAACCTGTGTGCCTCTCTGGCTCGCGTCGATCTCTTTGTTTGGAAGCCGAAAGGCCGCGACCGCGCTACGCAGGATGCGGCGTCTGTTGGTGGTTCATCCCACGCCTCACGGCGTTCAAGCGTCCGGCCGCATATCCACCTGCTGTGCCGGCCCTTGGAGT
>CAJBSQ010000176.1 GCA_903958265.1 uncultured Planctomycetaceae bacterium | reverse complement strand
TGGACGAACTGCTCTCGCTGCCCGGCGGCGCCCGACGCACGAGCGTTGATGCGGAGATCAAACTGCCGTAGGCCGCGACGCTGCGGTCATGCGAGAGAGCTCGCCAGCAATCAATCGGGCGTGCATGCCTCAATCATGGGCTTGCGTGCCACTTTTTTGACGCGGTTCCGTAGGCCGCGTAGTATCGACCCACTCGGTGACACCATCATTTCGCGCCCGTCCGGTCTGCCGGGTTCGGTGCGCGACCTCCCTTCAGGCTCTGGCACTCGATGACACGTCACTCAATCTCAGGCCATCAATCGAGCCCAGGTCGTACCGCCCGCCGCGCCAGCAGCCACAGGATGGGCGTGGAGCGACTCGAGGCTCGGGTCAATCTGGCCAGCGCGTCGCTCGTGCCGGCGACGATGCCAAGCGTCGGAGATGGGGCGGCTCCGGCGGTGCTCGCGGCTGCTGCCGCGCCGAGTGCCCGGCAGGTGGCCGAACTGACGACATCGTCGGCTGCCGTCGTCGCCCGCCTCTCGGCCGCGAGTGGTGTTTGGTCCACGGCGGTCGAGGTCGCCGTGCCCGCGCTCCCCGAGGGCACGGCGCTCCGGCTCCGGGCCGCGGAAGGTCTCACGTATTGGAATGGCACGCAGCCGGCGGCGTTCAGTCTGGCGCCATCGACCGTACGGGTCGAGCTCACGGTCGGCGGGCAGACGGTGGCCGTCCGTGCCGGTCAGGTGCAGCCGGTCGGCAGTCGGGCGGTTACGCTCGCGTCGGCGGCGACAAACCGCGTCGTGGCGACGATGCGCGTCGACGGCAAGCCCGGCGCTGCGGCACCGGCGGGGTGGTATGCCGTGCCTGCGAAGGTCGTCGCCCCGAACGGCGGCCCCTCGACTTCGGTCACGCTGCTGTTTTCGATCGGGACGGTGCCGGCTGGCAGCCGGGCCGTGGCAGTTCGGGCCGTGGGTAGCGTCGGGGCCACTCCTGCAGCGGTCTCGGTGGGCGTGACGCTCGCCGCGCCCGTCATGCCGCCCCCCGCGCTTCCCGCTCCGGCGCCGCAGCCGTTGGCCCCGGCCGTCGTGCCGGTCGCGGCGGGCGGCATCGTCGAGGTGTCGAGCGACATCACCGACAACACGACCTTTCGTTCGGGCGCGATCTACGTGATCACCGCCGAGGTGCACGTGCTGGCGGGGAAGACGCTGACCATCGAGGACGGCGTCGAGGTGCGGATCCGCAATGGCACAGGACGCTTTCGGCTGCTGACCGCCCGAGCCCTGATCTTCAACTCGGGGTCGTCTCTGAGGGCCACGAACGTCGTCTTCCGGGCGGCGAATGACCTGAATGAACCTGTGGACGAGGCCAACAACGGGGGCGTGTTCTTCTGCGGCGGCACGCGTACGGCGAGCAAAGACAACGTGTCGTCCCTGAATCTCAGGCGGCAGAAGATCGGCTGGTCGTTCGTCGCCGACAGCATCACGACCCACTACCTGGGCAGGAGTGATCCGCGAGGCGGCGACGGCGATGGCAACGCCCGCGACGACATCGACGCCGTGTCGGTGATCGGCGCGGTGTTCGAGGAGTGGAAGATCAAGGCGGTGACCGTCAATCACTCCGGTGACGACGGCTTCG
>CAJBSQ010000175.1 GCA_903958265.1 uncultured Planctomycetaceae bacterium | reverse complement strand
CATTCGCTACCGGCTGTTTTCGCCTCGGCGCGCAGGATCGGTTCGGGCAGGATGCCGGTGTCTTTCGTGCGCTGCATCCACGAGCGGACGGCATGCCGGAGCCGCTCGAGGTCGGCCCGGTGGGCGGGATCGGCCGCAAGTTCCGCGAGCTCGTCGGGATCGGCAGTCACGTCGTAGAGTTCGTCGGCCGGCCGGGTGGTGCGGGAAAACCAGCCTGCCCCTGCCGGCAGGCCGCCAGCTGCGCGAACGGCACGCAGCTCGTTGGTGATCGCCACGCCGGTCGCGTAATCCGGGAGGTCGTCGCCATCGAGCCAGGGGAGAAAGTTGCGGACGTAGCGGAAGCGGGCATCGCGGGCGGAGCGGCCGAAGCCCGGGGGTGCGTCCATCCGGTCGCGGGCCGCGATCACGACGTCGCGGGCCGTGGCACCAGCCCCGAGGAATGGCCGGCCCTCCATCCACTCCGGCGGTGCGACGTCGGCGAGGGCGAGCATCGTCGGCCCGAGATCGAGCAGGCTCACGAGCTCGGCCGTCGCGCCGGCGGGCTCGCCGCCGCCCGGGAGCCGCGCCCGCCCGCGCCACTTTTCCGGCACCTGCACGAGCAGCGGGACTCGCAGCCCATGCTCGGTGAGCGACCGCTTGCCGTGTGGGATTCCCTCGCCATGGTCGCCCCAGAAGACCACGATCGTGTCGTCGGCCAGCCCGTCGGCGGCAAGCTCATCGAGGATTTTCCCCGCGTCGATGTCGAGGGCCGCGGCCAGCTCGAGTCGCTGGGCGAGCGCCCGGCGGATCACCGGCGTGTCGGGATAGTACGGGGGCACCGTCACGTCGGCCCCTTCCCGCCGGGCCTCCGCCGGCAGTTCGCGGCGGACGGCCTCGGGCTTGTCGCCAAACAGGCCGCTCTCGTGCGTGACGCCCAGATTGAAGACGGCGAAGAAGGGCTGGTCGGGCCGCGGCCGCGTTCGCCAGTGCGCCGTGCGGTTGGACTGGTTCCAGCCCGCGTCGAATGAGCCGGCGAGGTTGTAGTCGGTTTTCGAGTTGTTCGTGCACCAGTAGCCCGCCTCGCGGAGCCGGTTTGGAAATCCCGAGATGTGCGGTGGCGGCGTGGCCTTGCACCGCATCGGCAGGCTGCCGAGCGTGGTCGGCATCAGGCCGGTGATGATGGCACTGCGGGAAGGCGCGCAGACGGGCGCCGCCGAGAAGGCCGCGTCGTACCGTAGCCCCGCCGCGGCGAGCCCGTCGAGCCGGGGCGTGTGGGCCGCCCCGCCGTAACAGCCGAGGGTGCCGGCGGAGAGATCCTCCGCCGAGACCCAGAGGATATTGGGGCGGTCGGCGGCCCAGCCAGTGGCTGCGGCAGCTGCGAGGACCCAACCGACGAGGCCTGGCATGAGCCGCATGGCGTTCACCTGTAGTCGGAGAGCGAGCCCGGATTCCACGACACCCGCAGGGCGTTGAGCACGGCCACCACGTCGATCGCCTCCTGCACGAGGGCTCCCGCCGCCGGCGGCAAAAGGCCAGCGGCGGCGAAGCCCATGCCCAGGAGACTCGCCGCCATGCCGCCGACCGCGCTTTGCAGCGCGATCGACCGCAGCCGCGCGGCGATATGGAAAAGTTCATCAACCCGGGCCAGCGACGAATCCATCACCACGGCCCCCGCCGCCTCACTCGTGACGTCGCTGGCGGTGCCCATGGCCACCCCCACCGTGGCCGCGGCCAGGGCCGGCGCGTCGTTGATGCCGTCGCCGACGAACACGACCGGGGCCAACTTCACCGCCTCCTCGACGAGCCGCAGCTTGCCCTCGGGCTGGATGCCCGCGTGCACCTCGGTGATGCCGACCTTGTCGGCGAGCCATTTCACCTCGCTCTCCCGGTCTCCCGAGACGAGCATCACCCGGGTGAGCTTATGGACGGGGCCCAGGTGGCTGACGAACGACCGGCCGTCGGCCCGCGGCGCGTCGCGGAACCTGAGGAGTGCCGCGACGGTGCCGTCGACCACGAGAACGCATTCGAGCCCGCCGGCGGCTGGCGGGAGCGAGGCGGCGCCGACCGGGTCGACGGCGGCACGTTTCTGCCGGCTGGTGATTGCGACCTCATGCAGGCCATCGCCGCCGTTCAGGTTTCGCACGCGGCCGGTCAGCCCCTGCCCCGGCTTCTCGGCGAGTTCCTCCACCTCCATCAGCCGCAGACCCTGCTCGGCGGCCGACGCGGTGATGGCCGCGGCGAGCGGGTGCTTTGAATAGGTCTCGAGGCTCGCCGCCAGGGCGAGCGCCTCGGCCGATGCAAGCGATCCGACGGCAAGCACCTCGGTGAGATGGGGCGTGCCATAGGTGAGCGTGCCGGTCTTGTCGAAGATCGCGGTGCGGCAGGTGTCGAGCCGTTCGAGGATGGCCGGGTCGCGGATCACGATCCCCCGCTTCGCGGCCAGCGACACGGCGCCGATGATCGCCACCGGGATCGCGATCAGCAGGGGACACGGGGTGGCCACCACCAGCACCGCCAGGAACCGTGTGGGGGAACCGCTGAAGTACCAGGCGGCCGCGGCGATCGCGACCGCCAGCGGCGTGTAGAAGGCGCCGAGGGCATCGGCCATCCGCCGCAGCCTCGGCCGCCGCTCCTCGCTGGTCCGCAGCACTTCCATGATCTTCGAGTAGCGGCTGTCGCCGACGATCTTCTCCGTGCGAACCTCGAGCGCCGCCTCCCCGTTGATCGAGCCGGAGAGAACGGCGGAGCCGGGTGCCTTCGCCATGCGGTAGGGTTCGCCGGTCAGGTAGCTCTCGTCCATGGTGCCGCGGCCACTCACGACCGCGCCATCGACGGGACAGATCTCGTGGGGCAACACCATGATCACGTCGCCGACGGTGATCTCGCCGAGCGGCACGTCGGTCATCCCTGCCGTGATCTTGCGATGGGCCAGCGTGGGCATGCGCCGTGCCAGGGCTGCGAGCACGTCGCCGGCCCGGCTCACCGCCCGGCTTTCGAGCGCCGCGCCCCCCGAGAGCATGAGCACCACGAGCACGCCGGCGAGATACTCACCCAACAGGACGCTGGTGACGATCGAGATGCCGGCCAGTAGGTCGGAGCCAAACGTGCCCGCGAAGAGCTTCGTGAGCAGATCCCAGACGAGGGGCATGCCGCCGAGGACGAGCATCACGACCAGGGGAAGTTCGGCCAGCGTGAGGCTACGGCCCGGAAACCACCGCTCTGGATCGAGCGGACCCAGCGACACCCTTTGCTCGCCGACGCCCGACCAGGCGAGCACGCCCCATGCCAGGAGCGCCACGATGGCCCCGACGGCGATCGT
>CAJBSQ010000174.1 GCA_903958265.1 uncultured Planctomycetaceae bacterium | reverse complement strand
GGCTCGTCCTGCGAAGAGTTCGAGCACCTCCCGCATCGGCACCCGCGCATCGGCGCCGACGGGAATGATGCCCACACGGGCGGCGTCAGGACCTCTGTCGCGGGCCACACAGGCAAAGTGCCAGGCCACGTTCTCGACATCGGCCGGATTCACCGTGCGATGGACTTCGAACTGCCGGCGGCCGTCATCGAAGTGGTCGGCATAGTAGAGCGCCAGGCCCCGCTGCCAGAGCTCGGGCTCGCTCTCAGGACGGGCCGCGACGAGCCGGTCGAAGGCCTCGGCCGACTCGACGGGCCGGGCCGCGAAGAAGAGCCGGACGGCGTCGTTGAACAGTGCAGCCGGATCGGCAGGGGCATCACCACCGGAGGTGTTGAGGCCTACCACGGCACACGCGACCGCACAGATACCAGCACAGCGGAGGGTTGGTCGCACTCGGCTCATGGTGGTGCACGGAAAAGCTGGCGGGTCGTAGGCCGGATTCTACTGCATGCAACACGACCCGCACGTTTTGTTTCTGGAAGACGCTGGAGCCGATGAAGAGGCAGTTCGGAAGGCCTTCGCGGCGGCGACGACACCGGTCCGCCGCCGCCCCGAGAGCGGGGGAACCTGCGGCATCGACGCCGGAGTCGGCCGTCGGCTACATTCTTAATCCGGCTAATTGTTGATCGGACAGCTCCTGCAGGACGTTCCCGCCATGAACACCACCGTCGCCGGTCACACCACGACCCACCGCCTCCGCAAGGCCGTCCATCACAACAAACTCACCAGCAAGCGGGGCATGCTCGAGCGGATGTTCACGCTCTGGTTCAAGGGCTTCGTCTACAACCAGATCTGGGAAGACCCGCGGGTCGACGCGCAGGCTCTGCGGATGGGCCCCGAATCGTGCATCCTCACGATCTCCAGCGGCGGCTGCAACGTCCTCAACTACCTGATCCACGAACCCAAGCGGATCGTGGCCATCGACCTCAACGCCAACCACATGGCGCTCACGCGACTGAAGCTCGCGGCGTTGAAATACCTGCCCGACTACGAAACCTTCTACCAGTTCTTCGGGTACGGCCGACATCCAGACAACGTCGCCAACTACCACCGCTATCTCCGCAGCCACCTCGATGCCGACACTCGGGCCTTCTGGGAATCGACCGACTGGCCCGGCAAGACCGTCGGCCCGAAACGCATCAACTACTTCAAGACCGGCTTCTACGAGAAGGCAAAGCTCGGCCAGTTCTTTCGGGTCGTGCATGGGCTCGCCCGTCGCATGGGCCGCGACCCAAGCCAACTGCTCACGGCGCGGAGCGTCGCCGAGCAGGAACGAATCTTCGACGAGCGGTTCTCGGTGCTGTTCGACAACCGGCTGGTCCGCTGGATGGGCCGCCAGCCGGTCGCTGTCTACAGCCTCGGCATTCCGCCGAGCCAGCATGCCGCCATGCTCGAGGAGCACGACGGCGACGGCAGTCGGCTGTTCGACATGTACAAGCAGCGTCTCCGCCGGCTGGCCTGCGGCTTTCCGCTCAACGACAACTACTTCGCCTGGCAGGCGTTCGGCCGCCGCTACGACCACGAGGGCCGCACGGCGCTGCCGGACTACCTCAAGCGGGAAAACTACGACCGAATCAAGGGGGCCGTAGACCGCGTGGAGACCCACGTGGCGTCGCTGGCCGATCAGATCCGCCACGAGCAGCAGGGCAGCCTCAACTCTTTCATCCTGCTCGACAGCCAGGACTGGATGCCCCCGCACGTGATCGACGAACTCTGGACCGAGATCTCCCGGGTCGGGGCCCCCGGCACGCGGGTGATCTTCCGCACCGCCGGCGAGGCATCGCCCATCGAGAAGGCACTCTCGCCCGAGACGATGGCCCGGTTCCGCCCCGACACCCCCCGGGCCCGCGAACTCCATCTCCAGGATCGCTCGGCGATCTACGGGATGTTCCACCTTTACGAGCTCGTGGATCCGGCGGCGTCATGAGTGTCTCGGCCGGCAATCAGGCCGCCGCGATGGATCGGATGTACCGGCTCACGCGGCACGTCTACGACCTGACGCGGGCCTACTACCTGCTCGGTCGCGACCGCATGCTCGCGATGGCGGCGACCAACCCCAGCACGGCCACGCTGGAGGTGGGCTGCGGCACGGCCCGTAACTTGATCAAGCTCGCGCGGCGGCCGGAGCCTGGGCTTCTCTGCGGCCTCGATGCCTCTCAGGAGATGCTCGACACCGCCGCGGCGAGCATCGCGCGGGCGGGGGTGCCCGCCGGCGGCCACGAGCGGATCCGGCTCCGGCAGGGGCTCGCCGAGCAGCTCGACGCACGGGCGATGTTCGGTCGCGACGAGCCGTTCGACACGATCTTTTTCTCATACTGCCTGTCGATGGTGCCCACGTGGCCGGGAGCGATCGAGGCGGCGCTGGCCAACCTCAAGACAGGCGGCCACCTGCTGATCGTCGATTTCTGGGATCAGCAGGATCTCTCCCCGGTGTTCGCGGCCGGGCTGAAGAAGTGGCTGTCGATGTTCCACGTGCACTACCGCCCTGAGGTGCACGATGCCCTCGCCGCCCTGGGCACCAGCGGCCGCGCCGACGTGACGTTTCAGTCGGTGGCCCGTCGCTACGCCTACATCGCCTCGATCCGCAAGCGGTAGCCGCCCACGGAGCCGCAGGGCGTTCCTGCGGGCACTCAGCCCTGCCCTACGTAGCCGCAGGTTTTTTACCTGCGATCATGGTTGGCATCCAATGCCATGGTGCAGGTAGGAAAACCTGCACCTACGAGGGCGGTCATGGTTGGTATCCGATGCCATTGTGCAGGTAGGACAACCTGCACCTACGAGGGCGAGCACTCCCGTCACGGCAGCACGAACACGATCCCCGTGATCGTCGCGGCCTCGACCGCCATGCCTCGGAGGCTGATCGGCACCGCCGGCACCGTCCACGGGGCGCAGCTGCCGGGCCGGTAGTAGCCGAGCGGATAGACGCACTCCCACGGCAGTTCCACGCCCATCTTGTAGGGCAGCACGGGCAGCGTGACGAAGAAGTGGGCGGCGGAGACGAACGGGTCGGCGAGCGGGCCGTGGGAATGGCCGTACCGCTCCAGCTGCCAATCCTCGAAGTAGAGCGGCTTGTGGCAGTAGCCCGCGGCCTTCCAGGTGAACGTCGTCGTGGCGAACCGCCGCGGTTCGAACGTCTCTCCCTCGAGGCGGCACTCGCAGGGATAGTCGTTGCCCGGCCGGCCGCTCACGCGGATGTCGAGTTCGATCCCGCGGAGCTTGTCGTCGCGGAGCCGCTGCAAGGCGTCGCGGCAGTCGGCCTGTTCCTCGACGCAGGGCTCCTTGCGAGCAGGCTCGTCGGCGGCAGACTCGTCCGCGGCGTCGGCGGCGCTTCCGGCCCCAGGCTCGCTCGTGGAGGGCTCGGCTTGGGCGAGCGTGAGGCCCTCGGCCCAGGCCGCCTCGCCCTCGCTCCCCGCGGGCTGGTCTTCCCCGGCGGCGGCCTCCCCTGCCTCGTCGGCCTCCACCAGCACCGGCGTCATCGCGCACAGGAGCGCCTCGGGCATGCGGAGGAATGTCCGCCATTCCGCGGCGCCGGCGGCCGTGCCAAGCAGGCAGGCCGCCAGGATGGCGCAGGCGGCCTCACTCCGGCTTGGAGTGCTCCGCGGTGTAGTTGGGGGCTTCCTGCGTGATGACAATGTCATGGGGATGGCTCTCGCGGACGCTGGCGGCGGTGACCTGGATGAAACGTGACTCGGTCCGAAGTTCCTCGATCGTCGGCGTGCCGCAGTAGCCCATGCCGGCCCGGAGGCCGCCCACGAGCTGGTAGACAAACACGCTCAGGGGCCCCTTGAAGGGCACCCGTCCCTCGACTCCCTCCGGCACCAACTTGTCGCTGCCGCGGCCCGTCGCCTTCTGCCGGTAACGTTCGCTCGACCCGTGAACCATCGCCCCGAGCGATCCCATCCCGCGGTAGGCCTTGAACGTGCGTCCCTGATAGAGGACGGTCTGTCCGGGGCTTTCCGCCACTCCCGCCAGGAGCCCGCCCACCATGCAGCAGTGGGCTCCGGCGGCGATCGCCTTGGTGATATCTCCCGAGTAACGAATGCCTCCGTCAGCGATCACCGGCACGCCGGCGCCGGCCGCCTCCTGCGCCGCTTCCCAGATCGCCGTGATCTGGGGAACGCCAACGCCGGAGATGACCCGCGTAGTACAGATCGACCCAGGACCGATCCCAACTTTGACTCCATCTGCGCCAGCCTTGATCAGATCGCGACAGCCTTCCCGGGTTGCCACGTTTCCCGCAACCACCTCGATCTCCCAGCGTTTCTTGATTGCCGCGACGGTCTCGATCACGTTCGAGGAATGCCCGTGGGCGCTGTCCACAACGAGCACGTCGACCCCCTTCGCGATCAGGCTGGCAGCCCGGTCGTAGTCGAAGACCCCCACAGCCCCCCCGACCCGCAGCCTGCCCTGCCTGTCTTTGCAGGCATTGGGGAAGCGTTTCATCATGTCGATGTCTTTGATCGTGATCAGTCCGGTGAGCAGCCCCGCCGCGTCGACGAGCAGCAGCTTCTCCACCTTGTTGGCCATCAGGATCTTCTCGGCCTCGGCGAGCGACACGGCACCGGTCGCCGTCACCAGGCCCGACTTCGTCATGATCTCCGCGATCGGCGTCTCGCCGCTCTCCAGGAAGCGGAGGTCGCGGCGGGTGATGATCCCCACGAGCCGGCGGTCTTCGGCCGTGATCGGCACGCCCGAGATGTTGTATTGGTCCATCACATCCCGGGCCCGGCCGACCGTGGCCGACGGGGGGAGCGTGACCGGGTCCATGATGATCCCGTTGGCGCTCCGTTTGACCTTGTCGACCTCCTCGGCCTGTCGGTCGATCGACAGGTTCTTGTGGATCACCCCAAGGCCCCCCTCCTGGGAGAGCGCGATGGCCATCTCGCTCTCCGTGACCGTGTCCATCGGGGAGCTGACGAGCGGGATCTTCAGCTGGATGCCCCGCGTGAGCCGGGTGCTGACGTCCACTTCCGACGGCACGACGGCAGAAAACCGGGGGACCAAGAGCACGTCGTCGAACGTGATGCCGGTGGAGACGATTTTCCCGTCCATGAGGCCTCCGCGTAGGGGAAAAGCCGCGGATTATGCGGCCTGAGCACCCCGGAGGGCAACGACCGGCCGCCCGAGGGCCGCTTTCCGGCCGGGGTGATCGAATCCGCACGTGACGAAAGCGTGTCCTAGGTTTGTGGTGCCCAACAGATCCGGCGCTCGCCGGGGGCAATCCTCGTCACCCGCGGTTCATCATGCCTTTCCTCGACAGCACCGGCCCGACGCTTCCCGCCACCGTTCTCCGGGCGGTCGCCGCCCCTCAGGACCAGCCCGTTGCCCCCGACCGGGCCACCCTGGAGGCCCACCTCACCCGCAGCCGCTACGGCCGATTCACGCTCACCGAAGCGATCCGGCCGGGCTGGCAGCTCGACGTCGTCCCGCAGGCCGGCTTCCGCCACGACGCCTACGTCGATCCGCGGACGGGCTCGAGGATGCCGGCCGTGATCGCGGCCGTCTCCAGCGAAGACCTGTTCTCGACATTCCTCGAGCTCCTCGAACCGCTCGGCGACTCCTGCGACGTGGTCCTGGAATCGTCGCACGACTCCAAGGACCAGCGCCGCGAGCTGACCCGCGAGGGCATGGAGCGGCTCGTGCTCGAGAGCATGCTCTGGGAATATGAGGACCTGCTGCTCAACGACGGCTGCACCTCGATCGCCGTCATGCACCCGGAGATGTCGCTAGAAGTGCAGCTCGACGAGCACAAGCTGCTCGTGGTCTACGCCCAGCCGCGGCTGCCCTTCGAACGGATCCTGCGGGACCGCGGCCTGGAGCGGAACGACCGCATCCGGGTCATCTCGCAGGGGGAGCACCTGCACACCTCGCACGCCCGCCATGCACGGCAGTTCGAGGAACGGGCCGCCCG
>CAJBSQ010000173.1 GCA_903958265.1 uncultured Planctomycetaceae bacterium | reverse complement strand
TCGGCGTCACTCGTGCCGCCTGCCGCAGCGCAAAGCAGCCGTTCGATCTCAGCAAGAAAAATCTTCGTGAGTGCGGCGACGGCGCGGGGTCGGTCGGCAAGCATGCCCCGCAATCGCTTGGGCACGGAGATCACCCACTGCCGCACGGGCACCAGCGGAATCACGTGATCGACAAGATGCGCGGCCGTCTGGGCCATGTGGCGGCCGTTGCAGGACGGGCAGACGCCGCGGCCCTTGCAGGAGAAGGCCACGACGAATCCCGTGCGGCACGTCATGCAGACTGCGCGGGCGAAGCCGAAGCAGAGGAGCCCGCACTCGAGATAGCCGCGGAGTTCGTCCTCGACGTATCCCGGCACGGGCCGCTCGGCGGCTTCGCGCCACTCGAGCCAGCTTTCGAGGTTCGGCAGCCGCCGGTTTAGCTCGAAGCTCTGAAAGCTGCTCGACAGCCCGCCAGAGATCGAGTTGAACGGATCAATCGTCGGGCAGCAGAAGATTCCCTGGTCGAGGTCGGCCAGCTGGTAGAGACGTCACTGCCCAACACACAGGGCAGTCGCCGCTGGATCGGGAGTTTGTCCCAGTTGGTGTGGGGTGCCGTTGACCTTCTCTTCTTCCTCTGGTCACCGCCGCAGTTCGTACTCGATCCGAAAGAGATCAAGCAGATGGAGATCCATGCGGTCCTTCATCCGATTGCTCGCCCTCTTGCTCGCGATGATGTCCTGGATGTTGGCTACCGGGAAGATGCCTTCCGTCACCGCCCGACGTTTCGCCTCCGCGAAGTTTTCGATTCCATCCGGCGCGAACACGATGTCGAGGTCAAATGGACCATCCGTAAGCTGAATGAAATCTCTGCCGGCGATGATGTCGCTTTCAACCGTGTCATCAATCGTGAATCCGAGTTGGCGGACTGCGGCGACGAGGCGGCGACCATTATCGGCATCCTTGGCAGGAAACACATCAACGTCCTGTGTCGTGCCTGGAAAGCCGAGGAGAATAGCGGCCCCTTTCCCGATGAACAAATAATCGACGCCTGCGGCCGCGAACGCCTTGGCCACTTCCTGTGCCTGCAGCGGATTGAACGGCGAGCGATCGTTCATTCCAGCGGCGCCGGCTGATAGCCGAGGTACGCAGGCAGGTTGGCGGCACACCACTCTCGGTAGGCCTGAGTGCTCAGGAAAACCCGTGAGCCTGGTGCGTCGAGTCCGGGCCTCGAGACGCGGCAGAATCCGTACTTCATGCGGGCCTCGAGCGGTCGTTGCAACTGCCGACGACACTGCTCGCGAAACAGCAGGTCGTCTGTTTCGTCGGGGGAAGCCGAGTGTGAAGGCAGCGTTGTCACCGTTCTCCAGAGGATAGCCCGGTGACTGGCACCTCGACAACCATGGTCGAGTCACGGAGCGATTCGTGAGCCGCGGGCCGGCCGCCGTGAGCGCAGCGACGGCCACCAGCCGCCCCCCGCGGTTTACTCGATCCGCAGCATGGGCTTCAGTTCGCGGAACCTGGCCGGGCCGATGCCCTCGACCTCCAGGAGGTCGACGACCCGATGGTACGGGCGGTGCTCGATGATCCGGTTGGCGAGCGCTTCGCCCACGCCGGGAAGCCGCATCAGGTCGTCCCGCGACGCGGTGTTGGGATCGAGCATGAAACCCTCCGGGGGCGGCGCCGCACCGTCGATGGCGCTGCGAAGTTCGCGATCCTCCTCCCGCTCCAGTCGCCGCTCGATCGGGAGCTTGTCCCAGTCGGTGTGGGCCCAGATGCCCAGGCCGCGCTTGGCGGCCTGAAGCTGGAGATCCGCGAGCCGCTCGCGGTAGTCGTTGCCCGACTCTCCGGCGCGGGTGGCCCGGGCCACGCCATACGCGCGGGCCAGCCCCTTCGAGACGAGGTGCGCCCCGAGGTCGCGGCCCTGGGAGTCGAACACGAAGGCGTAGATCCGCTTGAAGCGGCCGTCGCCGCGACCGTCGGCGAAGCTGGTGTGCACGGTGAATGGCTTCGCGAGCACGCTGCGGGTCTCGGCGGTCGCCTCCGCCGCCAGCTGCTTGGCGAACTCGACCGACGCGGCCGCCTCAGGCCGCGCCTCGGTGATCCCGAAATATCGCCGCTGGCTCCGCAGTCGCCGGGCGTCGGTCTCGCCGCTGACGTGATGCTCCAGGCAGTCGACGCCATACAGTCGGATCGTGTGCTCCTCGCCCGTGGCGGTGCGGATCCGAAAGCTGTCGCCGTCGGCCCAGTCGGCCGGCACCAGCCTGCAGCCCTCGATGGCCGCGAGTTCCTCCGACCACGCCGGAGCGCCAGCGAGCAACGCGAGCATCACTGCCAGTCTGCCCGCTATCCTTCGCATTGCCGCATGTCTCCGCTGCCGATCGCCCCCCAATGATAGCCACCGGGGCGTTGCTACACTCGAACCGATGGGAAGCGTCTACCACTACGACGTGCTCGTGATCGGAGCCGGCCATGCCGGCGTGGAGGCGGCCTGCGCGGCAGCGCGGCTCGGGGCCCGAACGGCGTTGCTGACGAGCAACTGCGATACCGTCGGCCAGATGAGCTGCAACCCGGCGATCGGCGGTGTCGGCAAGGCTCAGCTGGTCCGCGAGGTCGATGCGCTCGGCGGCGTGATGGCCCGGGCGATCGACGCCACGGGTATCCAGTTCCGCGTGCTCAACCGTTCCAAGGGACCGGCGATGCATGGCCCCCGCGCTCAGGCCGACAAGAAGCTCTATCAGATGGAGGTGAAGCGGATCGTGGAGGAGACGCCGAATCTCGACCTCCGGCAGGAGACGGTCGAGGACCTCGTCGTCGAGCCGATGGCCGCCGGAGGGGCGGGCGGCCCCGCATGGCGGGTGACGGGCGCTCGCGTCCGCGGTGATGCGGAGTATCGAGCTGCGGCCGTCGTGCTCACCACAGGCACGTTTCTCCAGGCGGTGATGCACACCGGCGAAGCCCAGACCTCCGGGGGCAGGGCGGGGGAGGGCACCACCTCGGGGCTCTCGGCCGCCCT
>CAJBSQ010000172.1 GCA_903958265.1 uncultured Planctomycetaceae bacterium | reverse complement strand
GTGGTGTTCAGTCCGCATCCCGACGACGACGTGATCAGCATGGGCGGCACGTTCATCCGGCTCTGCGAGCAGGGGCACGATGTCCACGTCGCCTACCAGACCAGCGGCAACATCGCCGTCTGGGACGAATCGGCCGACCGGCATGTCGATTTCGTCGAGGAGTTCTGCAAGGCCTTCGGCGTGGGCACCAAGACGACCGGGATCGCCGACCGGATTCGGCAGTTCCTCAGGGAGAAGCACGCCGGCGCCGTGGACATTCCCGAACTCCAGGCGGTGAAGGGGCTGATCCGTCGCACCGAGGCCCGCGCCGGGGCCCGCTACTCGGGCGTGAAGCCCGACAACATCCACTTCCTCGACCTGCCCTTCTACGAGACGGGCCGTGTCCGCAAGAAGCCGATCGGTGCCGACGACATCGCCATCACGGTCGATCTGCTGGAGCGGGTGCAACCGCACCAGATCTATGCGGCGGGGGATCTGTCGGACCCCCATGGCACGCACCGGGTCTGCCTCGGGGCGATTTTGGCGGCATTGGCGGAGGTCAAGGGGCGGCCATGGGCCAAGGACTGTCAGCTCTGGCTCTACCGCGGCGCCTGGCAGGAGTGGGAGCCGCACGAGATCCAGATGGCGGTGCCCCTGTCGCCGGACGAAGTGGAGCGGAAGCGAATGGCAATCTTCAAGCACGAGAGCCAGAAGGATCGGGCGCTGTTTCCCGGGGCGAGCGATCCGCGGGAGTTTTGGCAGCGGGCGGAGGACCGCAACCGCGAGACCGCCCGGCTCTACGACCGGCTGGGGCTGCCCGAATACGAGGCGATTGAGGGCTTCGTCCGGCACGTGTCCTGACGCCCGCGGGGGAAGGAATCATCGGACTCATTCGGCTCTTCAGGAGACATCATGCTGCGTAAGCCACGATTTCTGTTCCTCGCGTGTGCGGTCGTACTGGCGTCGTCGGCGTGGGGGGCAGAGCCGACTGCGGGCTTCACGGCGCTGTTCAACGGTCGCGATCTTGCAGGCTGGCGGGGTCGTCCCCACTTCGATCCGGTCAAAGAGGCTGAGGGAACGCCGGAGGAACGGGCCCAGCGGCAGGCCGATTGGAACGCCGACATGGCCGCTCACTGGAAGGTGGAGAACGGCGTGATCGTGAGCGACGGCAAGGGAGTGTTTCTCACCACCGACCGCGACTACGGTGATTTCGAACTGCTCGTCGAGTGGATGCTGCCGGCCTCGTGTGCCGACAGCGGCATCTACCTTCGCGGCAACCCACAGGTGCAGATCTGGGACCCGGCCTGCGAACGCGACTTCAAACACGGCTGTCAGAAGGGCTCGGGCGGGCTCTGGAACAATCCTGCCGAGTCTCCGGGCAAGTGGCCGCTCGTGATGGCCGACAGCCCGATCGGCGAGTGGAACACGACGCGGGTGACGATGAAGGGCGACCGCGTGACCGTGGTGCTCAACGACCGCGTGGTGGTCGATGGCCAGCCGCTGGCCAACTACTTCCAGAAGGGGCAGCCGCTGCCGGCCCGGGGGCCGATCCAGATTCAGACGCATGGGGCCCCGATGCACGTCCGCAACGTGTTCGTCCGTGACCTCGGCAGTTTCGATCTCGCGGCCCCGGGCTGGCGGGACCTCGGTGAACAGGACTTCACAAACGTCAACTGCGAGGCCGAGACCTGGTCGTGGACGCCCGACGGCGTGCGGTGCACGGGCCAGCCGGTAGGCGTGATCCGCACGACGCAGCCGCTCACCGACTTCGAGATGTCGCTCGAGTGGCGGCACCTCTCTCACGGCGGTAACTCGGGGGTGTTTCTCTGGTCGCCCCTGGAGGTGCTCGAGTCGATCAAGCCCGGGCAGCTGCCGCCGGGGGGCATCGAAGTGCAGGTGCTCGACCACGGCTTCACCGCGAAGTATGAGACGTCGAGCGGCAAGAAGGCCGATTGGTTCACGACCGACGGCGACGTGTTTCCCGTCGGTTCGTCCACGATGAAGCCCTTTCAGCCGACCGCCCCCGGCGGCGGCCGCAGCTTCCCGAAGGAACGGCACTCGCGGGGCACGCCCGAGTGGAACCACTACTTCATTCGGGCGGCACGGGGCGAGGTGCGGCTCTGGGTGAACGGCCACGAGGTTTCAGGGGGTTCAGACTGCATGCCGGCAACGGGGTATCTGTGCCTCGAGTCCGAGGGCGCGCCGGTGGAGTTTCGTCGCCTGAAGATCAGAGAGATCAAGGATGCGGCGGCGGCCGCCGCCCCGGCTGCCGGCGAGGCGGGCTTCGTGCCACTGTTCGACGGGCGTTCGCTCGCTGGCTGGCAGGGCGACGTCGCGGGCTACCGGGTGGTCGATGGGGAGATCCGCTCCACGAAGGGCGTCGGTGGCAACCTGCTCACGGAGCGTGAGTTCGGCGACTTTGTCCTCCGGTTCGACTTCCGGCTGACGCCCGGGGCGAACAACGGCCTGGGCATCCGCGCGCCGGTCAAGGGCACCGCCGCCTTCGAGGGCATGGAGCTCCAGATTCTCGACGACGGCCATCCCAAATACGCCGGTCTGAAGGATTGGCAGGTGCACGGCTCGATCTACGGCGTGGTCGCGGCGAAGCGGGGCTGCCTGAAGCCAGTGGGCGAGTGGAACAGCGAGGAGGTCACGGCGCGGGGCTCGCAGGTGACAGTCGCGGTCAACGGCGTTACGATCCTCGACGCCGACGTGGCGCCGTTCCGTGACGGCGGCCCGACTCTCGACGGCCAGCCGCACCCGGGCCTCGCCCGAACGGCGGGCCACATCGGCTTTCTCGGCCACGGCGACGAAGTTCACTTCAAAAACATCCGCATCCAGGAGCTCCAATGAGCCACGCCCATTCGGCCTCGCAGAAGGCCCCCACGTTTCGCCTCTGGCTGATGATGGTGCTTGAGTTCGCGATCTGGGGTGCTTGGCTGCCGCTGATCTGGGGCTACATGGGGGCGGGCGTGGCCGACGGCGGCCTGGGATTCACCGGACCGCAGATCGCCTGGGTCGGCAGCGCGTTCGCGATCGCCTCGATCGTGGGCATCTTCTTCTCGAGCCAGTTCGCCGACCGCACGTTCGCGGCCGAGCGGTTCATGTCGGCGAGCCACCTCATTGGCGGCCTGGCCATGCTCGGGATGTACTGGGCGAAGGATTTTCCGACGTTCTTCGGGCTGATGCTGGTGCACGCGCTGTTTTACGTGCCGACCATCTCCGTCTCCAACTCGTTGGCATTCGCCCACATGAAGGATGCCCAGAAGGAGTTCGGCATCGTCCGCATGGGTGGCACGATCGGCTGGATCCTGGTGGCCTGGCCGCTGTACTTCATTCTCGAGGGCAAGTCGGGGGCCGAGGCCGTCGCGGCGAGCCGCACGATCTTCCTGATCGCCGGCGGGCTGTCGCTCGCCCTCGCCGTCTACAGCCTGCTCCTGCCGCACACTCCGCCGAAGCCGGCGAAGCCGGGCGAGGGGGGCTTTGCCTGGATGAAGGCGGCCAAGTTTCTGGCCAAGCCGTATCTGGCCGTCCTCTTCGTCGTCACGTTCATCGATGCGGTGATCCACAACGGCTACTTCGTGATGGCCGGTGATTTCCTGGGGAGCAAAACGGTGGGGCTCGAGCCGAAGTGGATCATGCCGGTGATGAGCATCGGCCAGGTGGCGGAGATCGCCACCATGGCGATCCTTGGGGCCGTGCTTGCGAAACTCGGCTGGAAGACCACGATGATTCTCGGCATTCTCGGCCATGCGGCCCGGTTCGCCGTGTTCGCGCTTTTGCCGCAGAATCAGGCGGTGATCATCGCGGTGCAGGTGCTCCACGGCATCTGCTACGCCTTCTTTTTCGCCACGCTGTACATCTTCATCGATGCGGCCTTCCCGAAGGACGTGCGGAGCAGCGCCCAGAGCCTCTTCAACCTGCTCGTGCTCGGCCTCGGCGATCTGGCGGCGAAGTGGATCTTCATCCCGCTTCAGGCGGACCTGAAGGGGCCCGACGGGATCGTCGACTACCGGCAACTGTTCCTTGTGCCCACGTTCATGGCGCTGGTGGGGGCGGTGATCCTGGCAATCGCGTTTTGGCCGCCAAAGTCGCTGGCTACGGCAGCCGATGCGGAAGATGATCTGGAAACTGAACCGCAGCTGATCACCTAGGCCTCACCGGTGCCACGGAAAGCTTCGCCTGGGCCACGGGAAGCCCTGCTCGTTCCCACGAGTCGTGGAGCCGGTGGATCGCCGCATTGAGTCGGCTTTTCACCGTGCCCACGGGAATCCCAAGTTCCGCCGCAGCCTCGCGATGCTTCATCCCGCGGCGGTAGACCAGGTCGAGCGTGCTCCGCAGGGGCTCCGGTAGGGCGTTGATCGCTGTGAGCACCCAGGCCGCCGTTTCGGCGTTCTGCATCATGTCGACGACCGTCGCCTCCCGTCTGGAGACGGTCTCGCCGAGCGTGCCGGAGCCGTGGCGGGGGTCGCAGTGGTCGAGGCTGGCCATGCGGTGGCGATGGTTGCGCCGCCGGGCGTCGATGGCTTGATTGGTGGCGACGGCATAGAGCCAGGGTCGAAACCGGTGGCCGTCGAGGAACCGGTCTCGCTTCTGGTGAACCCTGAGAAACGTGGCCTGGAAGACATCCTCGGCGAGCTCGGCGTCGTTCAGGTAGCGGCGGAGGAAGCCATAGAGTTCGCGTTCGTAGCGATGGACGAGCGTCTCGAAGGCGGGCCCGTCATCATGATCGCGGACACGCTGGATCAGGTCTTCGTCGGTCGTCGTGGACGGTTCGAAAACGGAGCATGCCATGGTACGGCCCTCCTGCAACACCCGGTCGACGCCGGGGTGGCTCCCAAGGAGCCGCACCCGACAACCGGTGAGGAAATGCACAAACCGTGCCAAAGCCGCGACATTCCGCAGATCTCGCAAAACCGGCTGTTTTTCGGCGAAACGGGTGGTTGGGTTGTCGGTCAAGGGCTGCCAGGAGTGTCGCAAACTGCAACAACGGCGTAGCACTTTGCAACGTTTTCCTGGCGGGCATGCCGAACGTCGCCGCTCGGCGGCCGGCGATGTCGCGCTGTTCGGAACGTGCGTCATGCACGGGTCACGCGGGTCGTACGAGCCTCGAATCGGCCGCGCACCGCGCCAGAATCGGGGTTAGGATTGGTGTGCCGGCTGCGAAGGCGTTTCCGATTCCGTCGGGTTTTCAGGGCCGCCGGTGGCCCTGACGCCTGCCCCCTCTGCCACCCCGGTTTTCTGGCATCGTTCATGGCCGAGCCCCCAAACTCCGCTCCCCAGCAGGCCGACGCCCTCTTGCAGCAGTTCGGCCTCGAACTGGCGTTCGTGGAACCGGGCCGGCCGACGGCGGGGGCGTCGCTCGTCGCGATCGTGGGGAAACTCCAGCCGCTCTGTGGCCAGGCGCCCGCCCCGATTGGCGTGGCGATCGCGGCCTGCCTCAGGTGGCTCGACGGTTCCGCCCGATCTGCCGGCGTGCTCACGGCTACTGATCTCGAGAATCTCGGCGCCTGGCAGCCCTGGATGGTCACCGCCGTGATGGCCTGGGACCGTGGCCAGGCGGTGCCGGTGCCCCCCGAGGCGTGGGTCGCCGCGGCCGGGGCGACGATCCCGCCGCCGAACCGTCTGGCGACCACGTCGGATGCCGACGTGTTGGATCAGCCCGTCGGCGTCCTCCCGGGGGATCTCGACGAGGAACTCGGGCAGATGTTCTGCGCCGAAGCGCAGGATCTGCTCCAGGATATCGAGCAGGGTGTGCTCACCCTCGAAAGCAATGCCCAGGACCAGTCCACGATCGACACCGTGTTTCGGGCGTTTCACACGTTCAAGGGCAACTCGAGCATGCTGAAGCTCGCGGTGCTGCAACGGTTGGCACACGAACTGGAGTCGCTCCTCGACCAGGTCCGCCGCGGCAAGATGGCCCTCACGCGGGACTCGATCGACCTGATTCTGAAGGGTTCCGACGTCATCCGGCAGTACGTCGACGAGATGTCTCGGCAGCTCGGTGGAGTGGATCGTGGCCGCACCATCCGGCTTCCCGTCCAGCGCATCATCGCGGACGTGCACGCGTTGCTGGCGGGGAAACCAGCCACACCAGTCATGCCGGCCACACGAGCCACTCCAGCCACCCCCGCCGTGGCCGCTTCAACAGTCGTCGCTCCTGCCGTGATCGCTCCCGAGGTGGCCGCTCCCGAGGTGGCCAAGCCGGCCGTGGCCGTCGCCGTCGAGCTACCGACGCGGGAGCCTGAGCGAACCCCGCCGGCCATGACGGCCGAGATGGTATCCACCGAGCCTGCCGTGGCGGCGCCAGCCGGCGTGGTGCGCGTCGATACGCTCAAACTCGACAGCCTCATCGACCTGGTCGGAGAACTGGTCGTCGCCCAGTCCCAGGTGGTGCAGAGCCAGGAACTCAAGGGGATCGCCAACGAGCACCTCGCCCGGAGCCTCAGCCAGCTCCGCAGCATCACGTCGGATCTGCAGCGAACCGCGATGTCGCTGCGGATGGTGCCGATCCGGGGCACGTTCCGGAAGATGACGCGGCTCGTTCGCGATCTGGCCGGCGATCTCGGCAAGGAGATCAACCTCCGGCTGGAGGGGGAGGAGACGGAACTCGACCGGACCGTCGTCGAGGAGCTGAGCGATCCGCTCGTGCACATGATCCGCAACTCGGCCGATCACGGCATCGAACTGCCCGGTGAGCGGGCCGCGGCGGGCAAGCCGGCTGCGGGCACGATCACGCTGAAGGCCTTTCACCAGGGGGGATTCATCGTCGTCCAGATCGAGGACGACGGTCGCGGCCTGAACACCGGCCGGATCCTGGCCAAGGCCGTGGAGCGGGGGCTCGTCAATCCCCAGGAATCGCTCGAGGAATCCCAGATCCTCGACCTGATTTTCATGCCCGGATTTTCGACCGCCGAGCAGGTCACGGGCCTCTCCGGCCGCGGCGTGGGGATGGACGTGGTGCGGCGAAACATCGAAAAGATTCGCGGCAAGGTGGAGGTCGAATCGGTGCCCGGGAAGGGCACCCGGTTCACCACCTACGTTCCCCTGACGCTGGCCATCATCGAGGGGCTGCTGGTGGGCGTCGGCGACCAGCGGTACATCATTCCCACACTCTCGGTCCAGGAATCGTTTCGCCCGTTGCCCGGCACCGTGACCACGGTCCAGGGCCGCGGTGAACTGATCTCGGTTCGCGGGCGGCTCACGCCTCTCCTGCGGCTGGGCAGGCATCTCAACACGCCCACCAAGGCCGATGATCCATCGCGGGGGATCGTCGTCGTCGTGGAATCCGGTCAGGACAGCCGCTGCCTGTTCGTCGATGAACTCATCGGCAAGCAGGAAGTCGTCATCAAGAGTCTCGGAGACGTCTTTCGCGACCAGCACGCCTTCGCGGGGGCCGCGATCCTGGGCGACGGCCGCGTGGGCCTGATTCTCGACGTGAACGCGCTCGTCAAGCTGAAGGCCCCAGCCGGCGAGGCGGCCGCCTGACGGCCCCGATCACGCACGTCTCCGCTCACCCGGCACTCATCCCGTCCACCGCCTGTCACTCCGCCCCACGAAGCAGCGAGCTCCATGATGAACGACCCCGCACACGCCACTCCTGGAAGTCACACGATTGCCCAGCCCGGAAAGTATCTTGTCGTGACGCTCGGTTCGGAATCGTACGGCATCCCCGTGCTCAAGGTGCGGGAGATCATCCGGCTCTGCCCCATCACGCCCGTCGCCACCATGCCGGAGCACGTCCGCGGGGTGATCAACCTGCGGGGAAAGATCATTCCGCTGGTCGACCTCCGCACGCGGTTCGGCCTGCCCGTCGAGGTCGACCACGACCGCAACTGCATCGTGGTGGCCCAGCTGGCCGGCAGTGCCGGGGCGTCGCGGCTCTACGGCGTGATCGTCGACGGCGTCGAGGAAGTGGCCTCCTTCATTGCGGACGACATCGAACCGACGCCCGACTTCGGCGGCGCCATCGACGTGCGGTTCATCACCGGCATGGCAAAGTCGGATTCGCTCGTGACGACGTTGATCGATCTCGATCGCATTGCCGCCGCCGACATGGCGACCGCCGCCACGGAAACCCTCGCCTCGCCTCCCGTTGTTTCCACCCGCTGACCGCCGGCCGTTGCGAAGCCGGGGAGCGGCCCGCGCGGTCGAGAGTTCGTTCACCCCCTCAAAAGTGACTCCACACCAATGCTTCCTCGCTCCCTTCCGGGCCGGATTTCCCTCGGCTTCGTGGCCCTGACGCTGTTTTCCCTGCTCCTCGG
>CAJBSQ010000171.1 GCA_903958265.1 uncultured Planctomycetaceae bacterium | reverse complement strand
GCCGGGGCCGTCCGCTGCACGACGCTGGCGGTGGCGACCCAGGCCGCGACGGTGGCGAGGCGCGTCCAGCACCCGAGGGCGAGCAACGCTCCGGCCACGCCTTCGGCGGCAAGCACCAGGCCGCCGCACCACGCGGCGTCGGACAAAAACGCGAGCGACCACTTGGCCGGGGTGCCATGAAAGCTGCGGATCAGATCCGGAGGAAAGATCCCGTCCGGCGTGAACATGAGCCCGAAGTCGCGGGCCCGGAGCAGGCAGTCCGCGACGAGCACGACGCCCAGCAGGCACCGGAACGCGGCCAGTCCGCGAACATCCAGCGTGAAGGAGGCGCGGAACCACTGGCGCACGGCCTGAGCAAGACGTTGGGGGGCTGGGGGCTGTTCCATGGGAGCCGACGGCCCGGGCAGGCGGGGCTTTCTTGAACGAACCAGCCGGTGAAACTACAACATCGCAGCCACGTCGGACGATCCCAATCCGTGTCCGGTGGCCCCGCTCCGAGGGTGTTCCGGGCCGGGCCTGCCCGGCAGAGGAGGTTTGAGATGCACGTTCCCGTGGTGGTGCTCGGCGGTGGTCCCGGCGGCTATGCAGCCGCGTTTCTGGCAGCCGACCTAGGCATGCAGGTGGCGATCATCGAGCGCGACGAACGGCTCGGCGGCACCTGCCTGCTCCGTGGCTGCATTCCTTCGAAGGCTCTGCTGCACGTGGGCCGGGTGCTCTCCGAGGCCCGCGAGATGGAGGAGTGGGGCATCCACTTCACGAAGCCGAACGTCGACATCGATGCCCTCCGGGCCCGAAAAGACAAGGTGATCTCAGCACTCACCAGCGGCCTCGCCCAGCTCGCCCGACGACGCAACGTGACGCTGATCCGCGGCACCGCCCGGTTCACCGGTTCGACGACGCTGGAAGTGGCATCCGTCGAACCTGGCGGGGCTAGCCAGACGATCACGTTTGAGCATTGCATCCTGGCGAGCGGCTCGCGTCCGAGCCGGATTCCGGCGTTCGACATCGGCAGTCCCCGAGTGATGGATTCCACCGGCGCCCTCGAACTGGCCGACGTGCCCGAGTCGCTGCTGGTGGTCGGCGGGGGCTACATCGGCCTCGAAATGGGGACGGTCTACGCGGAGCTCGGCTCGAAGGTGTCGGTGGTGGAACTCACCGACACGCTCCTCCCCGGCGCTGACCGCGATCTGGTAAAGCCCCTGCAGAAGCGGATCGAAGGGCTGTTTTCGGCGATCATGCTCCGCACCAAGGTGGTGAAACTCGAAGACACTGGCACAGCGGTGCGCGCCTCGTTCGAGGGGCCTGACGGGCCGAGCGTGCAGGAGTTTTCGCGGGTGCTCGTGGCCGTGGGACGTCGCCCCAACTCCGACGGGCTCGGCCTGGAGAACACGAAGGCGGTGGTGTCTCCCAAGGGCTTCGTCGAGGTCGATGGCCAGCAGCGGACTGCCGACCCGCACCTATTCGCAATCGGCGATGTCTGCGGCGAGCCAATGCTCGCCCACCGCGCCAGCCATCAGGGCAAGGTGGCGGTCGAAGCCCTGCACGGTGAGCCCGCGCTCTTCGCCCCGCGGGCCATCCCGGCCGTCGTCTTCACCGACCCCGAGATTGCGTGGGCGGGCCTGACGGAGAACGATCTGGCCACCTCGGGCCAAACCGTCGAAATCAGCAGGTACCCCTGGATTGCCAGCGGCCGGGCCCACGCCCTGGGACGGACCGACGGCCTGACGAAAATACTGGTCGATCCGGAGACCGACACGGTGCTTGGTGTTGGCATCGTCGGCGCGGGCGCGGGCGAACTGATCGCGGAGGGTGTGCTGGCCATCGAGATGGGCTGCTCGGCTCGCGACCTGATGGAGGCGATTCACCCGCACCCCACGCTCGGGGAGACCCTGGCCTTCAGTGCCGAGAACTATTTCGGTCTGGCCACGGAAATTTACAGGCCCAGGGCGGAATCGGCGGGCGGCTGAGGCCCGGGCCCCGGGGGTTGTGAGCCAGGTTGCTCTCGGGGCCGGCCCGGTAACCGCCCTAGACGCCCCCAGCAGAACCCGAATAATCTGAAAAGTCACTTCAATTTTCGGAGCCACCTATGGCCAACCCGCACACCGACCACTCCGCCACTGAGGCTGCCGACAACGTCCTCGCCGGGGGCGCGGCGCCGCTGCCCAGGGGCGCCCATGCCCCGATGGCGATCGGCCAGATGCGGGATAACACCTCCGGCCAGCCTGAACTGGTCGACGGGGTCTCCTCGGTCGATTCGGATCCGACCGAAACCCGCGAGTGGCTCGACTCCCTGAGGTACGTGATCAACAGTCGCGGGGGCGACCGGGCCGCCTACCTGCTGCAGGCCATCGAGCAGGAGGCCTACCGGCTCGGCGTGCCGATCCCGTTCTCAGCGACCACCCCCTACATCAACACGATCCCGCTGGAGGAGCAACCGCCGTTCCCCGGCAATCGCGAGATCGAGCGGAGGATCAAGAGCATCATTCGTTGGAACGCCATGGCGATGGTGGTGCGGGCCAACCGCGAGGACAAGAGCATCGGCGGCCACATCTCGACATTCGCCTCGTCGGCCACGCTCGTCGAGGTGGCGATGAACCACTTCATCCGCGGCCGTAGCGACAACTACTCGGGCGACCAGGTCTACTTCCAGGGGCACGCCTCGCCGGGCATCTATTCCCGCGCGTTCCTGGAGGGCCGGATCTCCGAAAAGCAACTGGAGAACTTCCGCCGCGAACTGGCCGAGGGGGGTGGCCTCTCGAGCTACCCGCATCCGTGGCTGATGCCCGGCTTCTGGGAGTTTCCCACGGTGTCGATGGGCCTCGGCCCGCTGATGTCGATCTACCAGGCGCGGTTCAACAAGTATCTCCAGGACCGGGGCATCAAGGACACGAGCCAGCAGCACGTCTGGTGCTTCATCGGGGACGGCGAGACCGACGAGCCCGAGACGCTTGGCGCCATCTCGTTGGCGGCCCGCGAGAAGCTCGACAACCTCGTGTTCGTGATCAACTGCAACCTGCAGCGGCTCGACGGGCCGGTGCGGGGCAACGGCAAGATCATTCAGGAACTCGAAGGCGTGTTCCGCGGTGCCGGCTGGAACGTGATCAAGGTGATCTGGGGAGACGAGTGGGATCAGCTGCTCGACAAGGACGACCAGGGCCTGCTGGTCAAGCGGATGAACGAGGTGGTCGACGGCCAGTACCAGAAGTATGTGGTCATGCCCGGGGGCTACATCCGCGAGCACTTTTTCGGGGCTGATCCGCAGCTGCTCGAGATGGTGTCGCACCTCTCGGATGAGAAGCTCAAGAAGCTCCGCCGCGGCGGCCATGATCCCGAGAAGGTCTACGCCGCGTACGCCGCGGCGATGAAATGCCATGGCAAGCCGACGGTGATCATCGCCAAGACGATCAAGGGCTACGGCCTCGGAGAGGTGGGCGAGGGCCGCAACGTCACCCACCAGCAGAAGCAGCTCAACGAGGAAGAACTCCGCGCATTCCGATCGCGGTTTGGCATCCCGATCTCCGACGACGAGGTGGCGAAGGCTCCCTTCTATCGGCCGGCGGAGGATTCCGAGGAGATGCGGTATCTCCGGGAGCGGCGGCAGGCGCTCGGTGGCTACGTGCCCACGCGGCCGCTGGATTCGCCGAAGCTCTCGACGCCGAAGCTCGACGAGTATCGCGGCTTCATCGAGAAGAGCGCGGGCCGCGAGGTTTCCACGACCACGGGGGCCGTGACCTTGATGGCGTCGCTCCTCAAGGACAAGTCGGTCGGCAAGTACATCGTGCCGATCGTGCCCGACGAGTCGCGAACCTTCGGCATGGATCCGCTGTTCAAGCAGTGCGGCATCTACGCCCATACCGGTCAGCTCTACGAGCCCGTCGACTCCGACCAACTCCTCTACTACCGAGAGGCCAAGGACGGCCAGATCCTCGAGGAAGGAATCACCGAGGCAGGAAGCATGTCGAGCTTCATCGCCGCGGGCACGTCGTATGCCTCGCATGGCGTGCCGATGATCCCGATCTTCATCTACTACTCGATGTTCGGGTTTCAGCGGATCGGCGACCTCGTCTGGGCTGCCTGCGACAGCCGCGCGAAGGGCTTCATGCTCGGTGGCACGGCGGGTCGCACCACGCTCAATGGCGAGGGGTTGCAGCATCAGGACGGCCACAGCCACCTGTTCGCGATGGCCTACCCAACGGTCAAGGCCTACGACCCCGCGTTCGTCTACGAGACGACGGTGATCATGCTCGACGGCATGGAGCGGATGTACTCAAAGGGCGAAGACTGGATCTACTACATCACGCTCTACAACGAAAACTACGAGATGCCTCCGATGCCCGTGGGCTGCGAGGAGGGGATTCTCAAGGGGATGTACCGGCTCAAGGACGTGCCGGCCGCGGGCACGCCCGTCGTCAGCAAGCTGCCGCGGGTCAACCTTCTCGGATCCGGCACGATCCTTCGCGAGGCAATCCGGGCCGCCGACCTTCTGGCCGAACACTGGGGCGTGGCGAGCACGCTCTGGAGCGTGACCAGCTGGAAGGAACTGCGGCGTGAGGCCCAGGAATGCCGCCGCTGGAACATGCTCCATCCGGAGTCGGCGCCGCGAGTCAGCTACCTCGAGCAGTCGATCGCTGCGACCGACGGTGTGTTCCTGGCTGCCAGTGACCACGTGCGGGCCATTCCTGAGCAACTCGATCCCTGGATTCCCGGCGGTCTGTTCGCGATGGGTACCGACGGCTTTGGCCGGAGTGAACTCCGCGGGCATCTCCGGCGGCACTTCGAGGTCGATGCCGAGTGCATTGCCATCGGCGCCCTGTCACGGTTGGCCGCTGCGGGCGCCATCAACGCGCAGGTCGTGGCCGAAGCGATCAAGCGGCTCGGCGTGAATCCCGACAAGATCGACGCCGCCTCGGCCTGACCCTGCCGGCTGCGACCGGCGGGTTTCACGCGTCCACCCACCACCCCACCGTTCATCACTCCTTTCTCACCGCGGGATCCACCATGGCCACCGAGTTCAAACTGCCCGATCTAGGCGAGAACATCGCCTCCGGCGACGTTGTCACGGTTTTCGTGTCCGAGGGCGACATCGTGAAGCCTGGTCAGGCGCTGCTGGAAGTCGAGACCGACAAGGCGGTGATCGAGGTGCCGTGCCCGCCGGGTGGGCTCGTCTCGAAGGTGCTGGTGAAAAAGGGGGATACGGTGAAGGTCGGGCAGCCGCTCGTGCTGCTCGAGGCTGCGGGTTCTGCCCCCGCCGCCGCGGCGACACCAGCCGCACCGCAGGCGGCGGCCCCTGCGCCTGCCCCTGCAGCGGCGCCCGCCCGTGCGCCTGCCCCTGCAGCGGCTCCCGCCCGTGCACCGGCCCCTGCACCGGCTGCGCCCCCGGCGGCTTCCGCACCGGCCCCCGCGGCTCCGCGGCCCGCAGCGGTGGCCGTCGAAGAGCCGCCTACCGGGGCGGCATCCTTCACCATCGAGCCCGCCGGGCCGGCCGTTCGACGCCTGGCCCGAGAACTCGGGGTTGATCTGGCCCGGGTGAAGGGGAGCGGCCCCGCTGGCCGCATTGTGCGGGAAGACGTGATTGCCGCCGTACGGCACGCCAGTTCGGCTCCCGCCTCGCGGTCGCGGCCCGAGTCGACCTCCACGGAGCGGGACGACTGGGGGCCGATTCGCCGCGAGCAACTGTCGCGAATGCGGAAGACGATTGCGGCCAACATGGTCCGCAGCGTTCAGACCATCCCGCACCTCACCAACTTCGACGATGCGGACGTCACCGAACTCGAGGCCCTGCGGAAGGCGAGCGCTCCGGAGTACGCCAAGAACAACCTCAAACTCACCGCCCTCTCGTTCGTCATCAAGGCGGTGAGCCTGTCGCTCCGCCAGCATCCCGCCGTCAACTCGTCGATCGACGTCGAGAAGGGTGAGGTCGTCTACAAGGACTACGTCAATGTCGGCCTTGCGGTTGACACGCCACGGGGCCTGGTCGTGCCGGTGCTCCGCGACTGCGACCAGATGTCGATTCCGCAGGTCGCCCAGGCGATCGCCGACACCGCCGAAAAGGCCAAGAATGCCCAGTACGGCCTCGAGGATCTCAGAGGCGGCACCTTCACCATCAGCAACCTCGGAGCGGTAGGCGGTGCCTACTCGACTCCCATCATCAACTGGCCGGAAGTCGCTATCCTTCTCCTGGGACGGGCGCGAAAAATGCCCGTTGTCCATGAGGATCGCATCGAGCCGCGGTTGATGATGCCGCTCTCCCTCTCCTACGATCACCGGATCATCGACGGCGCGATGGCCGCGAGGTTCCTTAAGGAGGTGATCGGGTATCTGGAGAGTCCGGGGCGGCTGCTGCTGGCCATGTGAGAGGTCTTTCCCTTCAGCACACCCGAACGGCGGCGGGTCTGGAACCAATCGTGAGCATCATCGACAGCATCGACTCGGCGGGGACGGCGAGCCTCGCGTTTCTCGAGGAACTCTTCGAGCACTATCAGCATGATCCAGCCAGCGTGCCCGCTGACTGGCGTGGCTACTTCGAGGCCCTGCAGGCTGGGGTGATCGCGCCGGTGGCGGCACGGCCGGCGTTGGGACCGACCGCCACGAGCACTGCCGAAACCAGGGCAGCCGTTGGCGAGGGCGGGGTGCAGGCGCACGGATCCACGACGAACGGCCATGCGGTCGTGCCGCCGTCGGCCAAACTCGTGGCCCCCGATGGCATCGCCACTGCGCACGCCGTGGCGATCGCCAACGGCGAGGTCCGGCTCCCGGAAGCGCCCGCGGGCGAGGCGATGCCGCTGCCGCTGCCACCCGTGGCCACCGGCACGGCGGGTGAGGAGCGGGTGGCGTTTCTTCAGGATCGCGTCGACCAGCTCGTCCGCGCCTACCGTGTCCG
>CAJBSQ010000170.1 GCA_903958265.1 uncultured Planctomycetaceae bacterium | reverse complement strand
CTCGGCAATTTGGGCCTGCACTTCGGCTGGGGGGGCGCCCAGCCGAACGATCGCCAGTTCGCAGGCGCGGGCGAAATCGAGCCGGCCCGAGTCATCGAGCGCTCCCGTGTCGATGCCATCCAGCGCGGCAAACACCGCCGGCTGCGCGTCCGGATCGGCCTGCCGGGCGACGGCGACCGCGGCGGTGATCCGGCCGAGGGCATCGCCGGTCGACAGGGCACGATCCTGCCAGAGCTCGATCGGCTGGTGCTCGAGCGCCACGCGGGCCGCGGCCCGGATGAATCGGTCGGGATGCCCGAGGTGTGGTAGCGCCAGCTCGACGGCGGCTGCCGGATCAGACATCCGCCGATGGAGGGCCTCGAGGTCGGATCGCAGCCGGCGGTCTGCGGCCCGCGAGGCATCGCGGGCGTCGACCGGCGTGGTCGACTCGGAGCCCGCATACCGCACCCGGTAGAGCTCGCTCTGGCCGCCGCGGCCACCGACGGCGAAATACAGGCAGCCGTCGCGGCCCACGGTGAGGTCGGTGAGAGGCAGGGGGGTGCGTGAGAGAAACTCCTCCTTGGTGCCGGCGTACGTGGAGCCCGTGGGTTCGAGGTGGATCGCGTACATCGTGCCGAACGTCCAGTCGCAGGCGAACAGCGCCTTCTGGTACTTCTCCGGAAACGCCGTGCCGTAACCGAAGGCAACGCCGACCGGCGACCCGGGGCCGATGTCGACGAGCGCCGGCAGGCTGTCGGGAAACGCGGCCGGCCACTTGCCGCTGCCGCTCCGCCAGCCCAGGTCGCTGCCGCTGGTCGCATGGTTGATCCGTGTGGGGCGATACCATGGAGTGCCGAAATCCCACTCCATGTCGGCGTCGTACAAAAAGAGCTCGCCGTCGGCATTGAAGGCCATGTCGTAGGGGTTGCGATACCCGGCCGTCCAGATTTCCCACGACCGGCCGTCGGGATCGGTGCTCGCCACGTAACCGCCGGGGGCGAGCAGGCCAACGGCATGCCCGTTGGCGTCCCACATCCGCGGAATGATCTGATCCTCATCCCAGTTCGCCGGCAGCCGGCTGGCGCCATCGGCCGGGAGTTGCACCCGCCGCTGATCAGCACGGATGCCCCCCATCGTCAGAGGCTCGGTGACGTTGGTGACCGCGAACGGCAGCTTGGTGTGGTTGCCGCAGAGCACGAACAGCCGCTGGCCGTCGGGCGACAGCAGCACGGTGTGCGGGCCATGCTCGCCCGCACCCTCGAAACTGCGGAGCTTCTCGACCGCATCGGGCATGTCGTCACCGTCGGAATCCGTCACCCGGTAGAGGCCGCTGCCAGGGCCGCCATTGCAGACGACGTAAAGCGAATCAAACGCCCAGAGCAGTCCCTGAGCCGACGAGAGAGGCACGGGAATCCTCTCGACGACCGTGGGCCTGGAGCCGTCGACCGGGGCGGGGGTGATGCGGACGAGTCCTTTGTCGCCCTGATCGCTCGCGATCAGCCGGCCCTTGGCATCGGTGGTCAGGCAGACCCACGAACCGAGTTCGTCTCGCGGGACGGCGAATACCCGCTCGACCACGAAGCCCTCCGGCACGGCAAACGGCGGGGCATCGTTGGCGGCCGCAGCAGGAGCCGTGCCGTCGGGCATGGCGACGATCGGCTGCTCCCACCGGGTCACGGCGGCAGGCGCGTCCGCCGCAGCTGAGAAACGCGTCTGCCCAACGACCGCAGCGATCAGGCAGAGCCCCGCCACTCCTGTGAACGACGAGCACGCAGAAGGCCGACGGATCGGCATGACACTCTCCCGGGGGTCAGAGTTTCGAGGCAACGCTGTCGCCGTTACGATGCAGGCGGGTGTGGTCCGCACCTCATGCCAGTCGCAAGGGCTGCGTCCGTGGCGTCAGGAGAGGAGCCGATCGACGCTCTCGAGCAGTCGGTCCATCGCGAACGGCTTGCGAATGTAGTCGTCTACCCCGAGCATCTCCGCATAGGCTTTGTGACGGCTGCCCTCATTGGCGGTGATCATGATCACCCGCATCGGATGGGGCCGGGTGCGACGGAGTTTTTCGAGCACCAGAAAGCCGCTCCGCTTGGGCATCATCATGTCGAGCACGACGAGATCCGGCTCTTCCCCCTCGGCGAGCACGAGCCCCTGGTTCCCGTCGCGGGCCACGAGGATCTGGTAGCCCCGCGATTCGAGCACAGTCCGCATCGACTCCACGATCTCATGGTCGTCGTCGACGAGCAGGATCCGTTTGCCGCCGGCCTTGGCCGGAACGCCGCCGGCCTCTGTCGCGGGAGATACCGAACTCTCGCCGGCAATGGCACGGGACGCCTTCTTGGCCTTCTTGACTGGCATGATGCTGTCCACTTGGGTGCGTGCGGTGAAGCCGATGAAATCGTATCACGCGGCGGCGGGGTCGGCCATCGTTCCGCGAATCGCCCGCGGACCACCGAGGCAGCAGGCCGCGCCGATCAGGCCCATGGCCGCGCCACACGCGACATCACTCGGGTAGTGGGCCGACGTCACCACCCGCTGGAGTGCCGCCGCCGCTGCCAGCATGGCAAACAGCGGTGCTCCATGCGGGTACCGCCACGTCAGCGCGGCGGCCAAGCCAGCGGCGACCGCCGAGTGCCCCGACGGAAAGCTCATCAGATCCGCAAAGTGGGGCGCGGCGACAGCGAGTGAATCATCCCCGAACGTGGCGAATGGCGATGCAACCGAGGCGAGGTCGGCAGCCCGCGGCCGCACCCGGGCCACGGAAATCTTGATCAGATCGACGAGCAGACCACCGAAATAGGTCGCCGCAATCATCCGCAAGACGATCCGCTCGGCCGCACCAAACCGGCCGGGCATGGGCATTCTGAGTGAGCGATCGAGCGTGACGACGGCGATCAGCACGATCGCCGCGCCCAGTGAGTGCCCCGAGATCTCCAGCAGGTTGATGAGCCTGCCGATCTCGCCAGGCAATCGGTGGGTCTTGCACCAGATCGCCACCGGCAGATCGATCAGGAATCCAGCGCACCCCAAGGCGACCAGCACCGTGGCCACGCCCAGGAGGACAACCTGGTAACGGCCGATGGGACGGGCGGGCAGGGAGAAAGAGCGGGTCTCGATCATGCCCAGAGTGTTGCAGACGGGCCCGACGTTGGTCGAGAGGATTTTTCGGCACGCGGGCCTCCGCACGCCCTGTGACGGAGTGCCAGAGGCGGCGCGTCACTGCCAGAGGCTGCGATCGAGCAGGCGGTAGTTGATCGCCTCGCTCACGTGGGCGCACGAGATCGTGTCTACGGCGTCGAGATCGGAGATCGTCCGTGCCACCCGCAGCACCTTGTCGTGGGCCCGGGCCGAGAGGCCAAGATCGGCCACTGCGGCCCGGAGGAGCTCGCAGGCTGCGGGATCCATGCGGCAGTGCTCCCTGATCTCGCGGCTCGACATCCGCGCGTTTGAGCGAGGCCCCCGGCCGGAGCCGTCGCCGAACCGCGCTGCCTGTCGCATCCGGGCTGCGAGCACGGCCTCCCGCATCTGCCCGCTCGACGTGCCGGGCCGTGACGCGGAGAGTTCGCGGAACGGCACGGCGGGACCCTCGAGGTGAATATCAATCCGATCGAGCAACGGCCCCGAGACCTTGCCCATGTATTTTTCGACCTGCGGCGCCGTGCATTGGCAGGACCGCCGCGGATCGCCGCGATACCCGCACGGGCAGGGATTCAAGGCCGCCACGAGCATGAAATCGGCAGGAAACCGGGTGGTGGACCGGGCTCGACTGATCGTGACCGATCCGTCTTCAAGGGGCTGCCGCAGCACTTCGAGCGTGCGGCGGTTGAACTCGGGGAGTTCGTCGAGGAACAACACGCCATTGTGAGCCAACGAGATCTCGCCCGGCATCGGGATGGAACGGCCCCCGACGAGACCGGCCTCCGAAATGGTGTGGTGAGGTGCGCGGAACGGCCGCGTGGCCATCAGCGGTTGCCCCGGATGCAAGAGGCCAAGCGCGCTGTAGATCCGTGTCGTCTCGATTGACTCTGCCGCCGAGAGTGGCGGCAAGATTGTAGGAACCCGCTTGGCGAGCATCGTTTTACCTCCCCGGGCGGGCCGACCATCAGTACGTTATGCCCCCCCGCTGCGGCCACGCAGATCGCCCGCTTGGCCGCCTCCTGCCCACGGACGTCGGCAAAGTCGATGTCGTAGGAGGCGTAGCGGTCGAACCACTCAGAGACTCGCGGAGGGGCCGGCGGGATGTTGAGGTCGCCGGCGAAAAATCGGACCGCCTCCGCGAGCGACGAAACGGGGATCACCTCGATGTCTTCCACCACGGCCGCCTCCATGGCGCTGGCGGCAGGCACCACGACGCCCTTCAGCGGCCGCTCGCCGTCGCTCTGCTCTCGCCTCTGGCGGGCGGCTGCCATCGCGATCGACAGGGCCCCGCGGGTCGGCCGCGTCGTGCCCTCGAGTGAGAGTTCGCCCACGACGGCGTAGTCAAGCAAGCGGTCCGACGAAAACTGACCGCTTCCGGCGAGGATGCCGAGCGTGATCGGCAGGTCGAACGTGGCAGCCTGCTTGGGCAGTTCGGCCGGGGCAAGATTGACCACGATCCGCTCGTTCGGCCGGTTGAAACCCGAGTTGACCATCGCCCGGGCCACCCGGTGCGTGCTCTCGCGGATGGCGGCATCCGGCATGCCCACGAGCACCGTTGCTGGAAGGGATCCGCTGGAGACATCGACTTCGACGTCGACAGGAACCGCCTCAATCCCGAACAATGAGAAAGTCTGCAGGCGGGCGAGCATGGTGCGTTCCTCGGGGCGTACGGTGTGGGCCGGTCGCAGCGCGGCTGCCGGCCGGATCGGTCGGCCTGTTTCAGGCTGGAACGGACAACCGACACCAGGAAGTGTACAGATGTTCAATACCGCGTCAAGGGGATGGGCGATGGCCTGCGTGATTGGGCTCACTGCCGCAGGCCGGGCTGGCAGCGACGAGGGAATGTGGCTCTTTTCAGCCCCGCCGGTCGAGCAGCTCGAGCGCGATCACGGCATGGCCATCACGCCCGACTGGCTTCTCCATCTCCAGCGGTCGAGCGTGCGGTTCAGTTCGGGCGGGTCGGGGGCCTTGGTCTCGGCCGACGGCCTCGTGCTCACCAACCACCACGTGGGCGCCGACGCGATCCAGAAGCTGGGGGATCCGGCCCACGATTACCTGCGGGAGGGATTTGCCGCCGCGACCCGGGAGGACGAACTGGCGTGCCACGATCTCGAACTCAACGTGCTGGTGTCAGTCGAGGACGTGACCGACCGCGTTCAGGCGGCGGTGGCCGCCGGGATGTCGGCTGAATCGGCCTTCGCCGCCCGCCGGTCGGCGATGGCCGAGATCGAAAAGGAGTCGCTGGCGGCGACCGGACTACGGAGTGACGTGGTCACGCTCTATCAAGGAGGCGCCTACCACCTCTACCGCGCGAAGAAATACACCGACGTGCGGCTGGTCTTCGCGCCGGAGCAGCAGATCGCCTTCTTTGGCGGCGACGCCGACAACTTCGAGTTTCCCCGGTTCAACCTCGACGTCTGCTTCTTCCGCGCCTACGAGCATGGCCGGCCGGCCCGGGTGGAGCACCATCTGGCGTGGGCCGAGAGCGGCGTGGCCGACGGCGACCTCGTGTTCGTGTCTGGGCATCCCGGCCACACCGATCGGGCCAACACGGTCGCCGAACTCGTATCGCTCCGCGACCGGCGGTTGCCCCTCGACCTCCAGATTCTCAACCGGCTGGAGGCGGTCGTCGGCGCGTATGCGGCCGAGGGGCCCGAGGAGCGGCGGCAGGCGCGTCAGGATCTGCTCGGCGTCGAGAATGGACGCAAGGCGCGGTCGGGCGTGCTCGCCGGACTGCTGGAGCCGCGGATCATGGCGGGGAAGCGGGAGGCCGAGGCCCGCCTCCGCCGCACGCCGGAGGGGGAGCGTGGCGGTGCGGCATCGCCCTACGCCCGAATCGAGGAGGCGCAGCGGACGCTCGACGGGATCCTCGTGCGGTACCGGCTGCTGGAGGGGGCGGCCGCCTTCAACAGCCAGTATTTCTGGAACGCCCGCGGGATCCTCCGCGCCGCCGAGGAGCGGGGCAGGCCGAGCGGCACGCGGCTGCGGGAATACCGAGAGTCCAACCTCGAGTCGCTGGAGCACCAGCTCTTCTCGGACGAACCCATCTACGACGCGTTTGAGGTCGTGAAGCTCACCGATTCGCTGACGTTCCTCGCCACCACGCTCGGCGGCGACGACGAACTCGTCGGGCGGGTGCTGGCAGGGCGGTCGCCCCGCGACCGGGCGGAGGAGCTCGTGGCCGGCACCATGCTCGGCAGACGGCCGCTGACTGGAATGGGGACGGCGGTCGCCGACACCCGCCGTGAGCTCTACGACGGCGGAGCGGAGGCCGTCGCGGCATCAACGGATGCGATGCTCGGCCTCGCGCGGCTGGTGGACGCCGAGTCGCGGCGGGTGCGGGGAATCGCGGAGGCTGCGCAGGAAGTGAAGCAGCAGGCGCATGGCGAGCTGGCCCGGGCCCGGTTTGCCCGCGAGGGAGCGGCGGGCTACCCCGACGCCACATTCACGCTCCGGCTGGCCTACGGCACGGTGCGGGGCTTGGACGGGGGAGCGAAGGCTGCCACAGCACCGTTTACGACGTTCGGTGGGCTCTTCGCCCGGGCCGCCACCACCGGCGAAGCGCCGCCGTTCGACCTGCCGCCGCGGTGGCGGGCGTTTCGCGACTCTCCGGCCGCCAACGAGGCCTTCCGGCAGACGCATTTCAACTTCATCTCCACCGCCGACATCATCGGCGGCAACTCCGGCAGCCCGGTCGTCAACCGGAAAGGCGAACTGGTGGGAGTGATCTTCGACGGCAACATCGACTCACTCGTGCTCGACATCGCCTACGACGACCTACGGGCCCGCGCTGTCGCGGTGGATGCCACGGCGATCGTGGCCGCGCTCGAGCACGTCTATCACGCCGCAGGACTCGTTCGGGAACTGGTGGCGGGTGACGGCCACGACCGATAGACTTTGCGCCATTGCAAGTGATTCATGGCGGAGGCGGAAGATGAGGCCGATGAGTTCAAGAGTGA
The DNA here is from genome assembly GCA_903958265.1 of uncultured Planctomycetaceae bacterium. GTDB lineage: Bacteria > Planctomycetota > Planctomycetia > Pirellulales > UBA1268 > QWPN01. The sequence continues at coordinate 2,545 of CAJBSQ010000170.1, read as the reverse complement.
CGCTCGCCGTGGCGGCGGTGGCCGCCATGATGCCGATGGCATGGGCCGCCGATCCCGCGGCGGTGGCGGATGGGGCGGTGGTGCCCAACGCCATCACGGGCTGGCGGCCGCTGTTCGACGGGCGGACGCTCGGCGACTGGCAGCCCACGCCATTCGGGGGCGGGGAGGCGCCAACGGTCGTCGATGGGGCGATCCGGATTCCGTCTGGAGCCGATCTCAACGGGGTGACGTGGGGGGGCGAGCCGCCGAGGGATTCCTACGAACTCACCCTCGAGGCGCGGCGGGTGGACGGCAACGACTTCTTCTGCGGGCTGACATTTCCCGTCGGCGATGAGTGCTGCAGCTTCATCCTCGGTGGCTGGGGCGGTTCGATCACGGGGCTCTCGAGTATTGACGGCCGCGACGCGGGCGACAATGAGACGACCGACACGATGACCTTCGAGAAGGGGCGGTGGTATGCCGTCGTCGTGCGGGTCACCCCGCGGCGGATCGAATGTGCCGTCGACGGTGAGATGGTCGTCGATCAAGACATCGAGAACCGCCGGATCTCGGTCCGCAACGAGGTGGCGGCGAGCAAGCCGCTCGGGATCGCAACCTACGCCACCGTGGGCGAGGCCCGGAACATTCGCTGGCGGCCACTGCCGAAGCCGTGACAGCCGCCGGCGAGCCGCGGCACCTACGCACGGGAGGTGCTGGGGAAAAAAAGGTGTCAGCCACCAAATCTGGCGGCGTACCGCCGCGCAAGGGCTGGGATGAGTTCTACCGGATGTAGCCGGGCGAGCCGCCGCCGTTCTCCCGGCGTCGCTACACGACCACCGAATCGAGAGCCGTTGCATCGTGAACGCCCTCCCGCCCCCGCGGCTGGCCCCACCGAGCAGTCATTGACGCGGGCGGAAATTGGACTCACGCTACACGCGGAAGCTGAATCCTGCGCTTCGAACGAGCGCCTCTCCGGAGACAAGACTGTGCCGCACCTTCGATCCTCTTTGCTCGTCGTCGCCGTCGCGATTTCAGCCGTTCACTCCGCAGCACCGCTTCTTCGTGCGGATGAAGCCACCCAGTGGAAGAAGCACACCATCAACCACCGGTCGCCATTCGAGGCGGTGGGCGTCGCCGATGTGAATGGCGACGGCAAGCCCGACGTGTTTTGCGGAGACTCCTGGTATGCCGCTCCCACGTGGACGCAGCACAAGGTGCGGAATGTTCCCCCGGGAACCAATCCGCAGTACCACGAGGATTTCGCCGATGCGCCGCTCGACGTCAATGGAGACGGAAAAGTCGACATCATCACGTGCGCGTACTTCAGCAAAACAGTCGCCTGGGTGGAGCAGCCGGCGGACCCCACGACGCCATGGACCGAACACACGATCGACCTGCCCGGCTCCATGGAAACGGGCTATCTCCTCGATCTCTATGGCGACAAGACGCCCGTCTTCATCCCCAACGTGGGCGACAAGGTTGTCTTCTATGAACTCGCATCGAAATCACCGGCCGTGGCATGGACAAAGCGATCGCTCGGAACCCAAGGCGCCGGCCATGGGATCGGCCATGGCGATATCAATAGCGATGGAAGAATCGATCTGATCGCTCCGACGGGCTGGTACGAACAGCCGGCCGAGCGAACGGGCGAATGGGTATTCCACCCGGAGTTTCAGTTCGGAACCGCCAGCATCGAAATCATCGGGCATGACTTCGACGGGGATGGCGACACCGATGTCGCCTGGGGAATGGGACATGACGTCGGTTTGTACTGGCTGAAACAGTCGACCGACGCAGACGGCAAACGCACGTGGACGAAGGAGGACATCGATACGAGCTTTTCACAGGTCCATGTCCTGGCTCTCGCAGACTTCGATCGGGACGGCGAATTTGAGTTCGTCACGGGGAAACGGATCTACGCGCATGCCAGCGAGCCCGGCGCCACCGCGGAGCCCTGTCTGTTTCTCTACAAGTACAACCGCGGCACCTCGACCTGGTCGAAGAGCGTGGTCTATCTCGGTGATCCAGCCCCCGCAGCGCCGCTCAACCCGGAACAGCGGGATGCCTTCAAGGATTTCCGGCCCGGCTCCGCCGGCACCGGATTGCAGATGGCGGTCTACGACATGGATGCCGACGGCGACGTCGACATCGTGGCCCCTGGAAAGTCAGGTCTGTATTGGTTCGAGAACCCGGCAGCGCTGTGACCAACTCGTATTCGCGTGGATCACGGGGCGGGAGAAACGGGCGGAGCCGTGCGTTGCGTGCCCGCCGACGGCCGCGCCCGGCAAGAACTCCGGTAGGGCGTCGCACGCGGGCCCATCAGCCGACCAACGGGGTCTATCTCGCCCGCGTCGTCACCGCAGTTTTGACAATCGTCAGCGAGTGAGCCGGTAGCGTGAGTGTGCCGCGCACGCAGTCGATCTGCGTGGTCTCGGGGACCACGCGATCGGGGTGGTCGATATCGTTGAACGCCTCGGGGGAGTCGCCCGCCAGCACGATCGCAGCATACCTGCCATCCGGGAGGGGGCGGCCATCGACGCCAATCCGGCAGGCCACCGTGCGGTCG
>CAJBSQ010000169.1 GCA_903958265.1 uncultured Planctomycetaceae bacterium | reverse complement strand
GACTACGATGCCGCCGACGCGGTGATCGTCTGCGGCTCGGCCGTGGCCGACCTTCCCCCCTCCGCGCTGGCCGCCCTCGACGCGTGGGTTTCAAACGGCGGCCGACTCGTGTTCCTCGCGGGTGGCTCGGCCGCCACGATCGCCACCGGATCAACCGCCGCCACCCGCTGGCTCCCGGGCGAGTTCACGAGCCTGCTGCCGTTGCGGCGGCTCGGCGCGGTGGAGGCCTACGCCCGGGCCGGTGGGCTGGCTGAGCGGGTGCCCGCCGAAGGGCTGCTCGTGCCCCAGTTTTCGGGTCGGACCGCGGGCGTCGTCGACGTCGCGGCCTTCGAGGGCGCCGGTGGGCTTCCGTTGATGGTTCGCCGCGCCTACGGCATGGGAACGATCACCTGGATGGGCCTCGACCTCGACCTCGGCCCGCTGCTGGGCTGGTCGGGATGCGACACCCTCGTCATGGCCGCGCTCGGGGGCCGCATGCAGTCCGGCCTCGAACGGCCGCTGACCGAGAGCGGAGACGCGGCCGACCTGGCCGGACAACTCCGCTCAGCGCTCGACACCTTTCCGACGGTCGGCGGAGGCTCCGCGGTGAGGCCGGTTCCCTTCGAGTTGATTGCCGCACTCGGCCTGCTCTACGTGCTCTGCCTCTATCCCTTCGACTGGTGGTTCGTGTCGCGGCAGGGCAGGCCGTGGCTCGCCTGGCTGACGTTGCCCGTGCTCGCCATCGGTTTCAGTGCGGCGGCCTGGGGGCTGAAAGACCGCTGGGGCATCGGCCGCGAACCGCTCGCCCACACCGCCGAGGTCGTCGACTTCGATGCCGCGGATGGGCGTGTCCGCGGATCGTCGTGGGCCGCCGTGATCGCTGCCGGCAATGGTCGGCTCGACGTGGCCGTGTCTGCGGACGAGGCGAGTGGAGCGCTGTCGGGAAGTGGCGTGGGCGACGGGGCCGCGGTCTCCTGGTGCGAGTCGGCGGGGCGGGGATTCGGCGGGCTCGACGCCGCGGTGCCGCATCCGTCGCTCGCGGCTGCCGACTATGGCTATGAAGAAACGCTCGCGCGGCTCGACGGGGTGCCGATCGCCGCCGCATCCAGCCGGGTGTTTGAGGCGGAGTGGTCGGCAGCGGTCCGCGAGCCGGTGGTGACGGCCACGCTCGCCCGCACGGAGCAGGGGACGTTGGCGGGTGGGGTCGCCCACCACCTGCCATTTCCTCTGGTGGGCTGTCGCTTGCTCCATGCGGGATGGCTTTACGACCTGGGCACGCTGCGGCCCGGCGAGCGGTACGACACCGCCTCGGGCCGCGGCCCGCGGTCGCTGGCAAGCGCCATCACTCGCCGGGCCGCCGCCAAGGATCGCGACACCGCAACCCGCTGGGACCGGGCGACGACCGACATCGACCGCATCCTCGAGGTGGCGTCGTTTCACGCCGCTGCCGGCGGCCCCAGCTACACGGGCCTCGACGCCGGCCGGCTGGCGCGGCTCGACATGACGCCGCTCCTCACCGTTGACCGGGCGGTGCTGGTGGGCGCGGCCGACGGCGATCATCATGGCACCGCGTGGACGATCGGCCTCCGCGGCGTCGCCGCGAACGTGGAGCCGCGGCCCGCAGCTGCGACCCTGTGCCGCATCGTGATTCCCCTCGCCACGGAGCCCGCGCCATGATCGAGACGGTCGACCTCACCAAAAAGTATGGCGATTTCTTCGCACTGGAGTCGCTCGACCTGAAGCTCGAGACGGGTGACCTGTTCGGCTTCATCGGCCCCAACGGTGCCGGCAAGACGACCACGATTCGCATTCTCTCGACCCTGCTCTCGCCCACCTGGGGCGAGGCCTATGTCTGCGGGCACTCGATCTACACCCATCCCCGCGAGATCCGTCGGGCGATCGGCTACATGCCCGACATCTTCGGCGTGTACGACGACATGCGGGTGAGCGAGTATCTGGAGTTCTTTGCCGCCGCCTACCGGATCGATGGCCTGCAGCGGCGGCGGGTGGCGGAACGGTCGCTGGAACTGGTCGACCTGGCCTCGAAGCGCGACGAACTGGTGACGAGCCTCTCCCGTGGGATGACGCAGCGGCTGGGGCTGGCGCGGGTGCTGCTGCACGACCCGCAGGTGCTGCTGCTCGACGAGCCCGCCAGCGGCCTTGATCCCCGGGCCCGCATCGAGATGCGAAACCTGCTCAAGCGGCTTCAGGGCATGGGCAAGACGATCCTCGTCTCCAGCCACATCCTTCCCGAACTGGCCGACATCTGTAATCGCGTCGGCATCATCGAGTACGGTCGGTTGCTGGCCTGCGGGAACGTGCAGGATCTGCTCGCGCAGGTCCGTGGCCGACCGACGATCCGGATCCGTGTGGTCGGGTCGCCCGAGCTCGCGGCAAAGTGCCTCGAGCGGTGCCCGGAGGCGGCGGCGGTGGCCGTGAAGGATGGCGAGGTGGTGGTGGCGCTCGCCGACGGCGTGGCCGACGCCTCGGCCATCGCAGCCCGGCTCGTGGCCGAGGGGCATGGGCTCGTAACGCTTCGAGAG
>CAJBSQ010000168.1 GCA_903958265.1 uncultured Planctomycetaceae bacterium | reverse complement strand
TGGCGGCTCCGCGTCCGGCCGACCTCTTCCGCACCAACGGCACCGGCACCCAGCTCCTGGCGGATGCCTGCGCCGCTCAGCCGACGCCGCCCCGGCTGGTGTTCCTCTCCAGCCTCGCCGCCGCCGGTCCGCCGCCGATCGACCGCGCCTTTCGCGACGAGGCCGACCCGCCGGCCCCCATCTCGCAGTACGGCCGCAGCAAGCGGGCCGGCGAGGTGGCCCTTCAGCAGCGGGCCAACCGGATACCGATCACCATCCTCCGCCCCGGCATCGTCTACGGTCCCCGGGATCCGAAAGTAGCCGCCGTATTCCAGGCGATCGCCAAGACGGGCCTGCACTTCACGATCGGGTTTCAGACGCCCCGACTCTCGCTGATCCATGTCGACGACATGGTCGATACCCTGATCGCCGCCGCCGATCGTGGCGAACGGCTCGATCATCACGCTGACGGCGACGAGTCGCCCGCCGGTTACTACCTCACCTGCGACGACCGCGAGCATCCCACCTACTGGCAGTTCGGGCAGTTCGTCGCCGAGGCGATCGATCGTCGCGTGCTGGTCTGGCCCCTGTGGCGGTGGGTTGGAAAGACGGTGGGGTTCGCCGCCCAGACGCTCTTCACGCCCGATGGCAAGGGGAACCTGCTGTCGGTCGACAAGGTTCGCGAGGCCACCGCGTGGAGCTGGGCGTGCTCGAGCGCCAAGGCTCGGGCCGACCTCGGTCTCGCCCCCCGGAAGCCGCTCCAGGCTCGCCTTCGCGACACGGCGGACTGGTTCCGTGAGCACGACTGGTTGTAGCGGGGGCACTCATGCAACGAAATGCTTCATCGCGACGGCGGCCGGCTCTCTGCCGTGTGTTCTCGACCCGTCAGTTCACGCCCGGCTCCCGCATTATCCGCCGCGCCCCAGGTGGAGCGATTCTTCAAGGAAAACACGGATCGTAAGCGAAGGAAGCCCGGTGTGATTCGAACCCACGACCAAGGGACGATGAGTCCAGACAGCCAGTCCTCATAGCACGCTTCAGTTTCTCTCGCAGTAACGAGGGTTGCTGAACGCCTGCGATGCGATCGACATCCGCCAGTTGCTGCGCGATATGGGCGTCAAGGGCCTCGCGATGATCGTGGTAATACGCCAAGGCAGCGTGAATCTGCCGCATCGTCAGGTGCGGGTGCTGCCGCTGTATCTCCTCGGCGTCCCAGTGATGGGCGTGCCGCCCCACCGAACGGGCAGCGAGGGTGAGACAACCCGGTCCAGCTGGTTTTCCCCAGCCTGAGGTGCAGATGCCGGGGCAGCAGGCTATCCGCCACTGGGAAAACCCCGAGCGGGCAAGCCTCCGAAAACGAATCTCACGAGTCCAATCCCAAGGCGATCTTCAGAGCCCGATCGAGCTCATTGATTCTTGCCGAGGAGAACTGCCCCATCAGCCGAATAAGTCGCTGTCGTGGCACCGTCAAAATGTTATCCGTGTTCACCACTGATGGGCGGGGCAGCCCCTCGGCTTTGCCGACCGAAACCTCGGTAGGAAGTCCGCGGGAAGTGCGGGTAACAAGGGCCACCACAACAGCTCCGATCGTGTCGCTGACGGCATTTCTCGTCAGCACGACGACTGGTCGCGGCCCAACCGGAGGCGGTAGCTCCGCCCACCAGACTTCAGCCCTGCGCATCGGCCCCGGGCGTTTGGCAGCCCTCCTCAGCCCCCTCGATCTCGGGCAACTCCGACAACAGGGCTAACTGAGTGGCGGCAATGTCGGCGGACTCGATGTCGGTAATCGCTTCACTCTCGATGTAGCTTCGCAGGGCTGCTTCGACGACGTCAGCCAGGGCACGCCCCTGATGACCGGCGAGCCGCCGCAGTTCCTGCTCCATTCGATCGTCCACCTGAATGACCATGCCGTTATCATACGCTGTCGGACAAACGTCGGGAACTGAGGCCTGCCAGCCCTTATTCCCACCCACCGATCACGCTACCGCGTAGAGGGGTTCCGAGACCGGCGTCAGCTCGTTCACCGTGACCGCGACGTTGCTCACATCGCTCCAGCCAGCGCGTTGCATCTTCGGCAACCCGCTCCGACCCTTACCCTGGGCGAGACCAGCGTTGACGAGCGCGAGGGTTCCCCAGCCGATGAAGAAGTTGGTGCGGTCTTCCATCGGGTCGGTTCCTCTTGGGTCGGGATCCCCTCGAGTCTGCCCGCACACCGGCTCATGCCCCCCAACCGACCCGAGTCTGAGCATGGGTGTGGGCGTGAGACTTTGTCCCGTCCCAAAATCATCAAAAAACAACTAGGCCCGGTGTGATTCGAACACACGACCAAGGGATTATGAGTCCCCTGCTCTAACCGCTGAGCTACGGGCCCGAGACCGAGCAGTCTAACCGACGGTTCGGGCTTGCCGGCTCGGGCTTTTTGACGGGGGCCCGCTACTTCGCCGCCGGCTCGATCCGCTTCAGAAGGCGGAAGTAATCGCTGTCGGTCGTGAAGATCACCGTGCTGTCGGCCCCCAGCGTGGTCTTGTAGGTGTCGAGCGTCTGCACGAAGACGTAAAAGTCTGCCGCGGCCGGACTCGAGGCGTAGATCCGGGCATAGACCTCAGAGGCCTTCGCGTCAGCCTCACCCTTGATCTCCTGCACCTTACGGTAGGCGTCGGACTGGATTCGCTGCAGGTCCTTCTCTCGGCGACCCTCGATCTTGGCCGCCTCGCCGGCACCCTCTGAGCGAAAGCGCTCGGCGATCTGCATCCGCTCGGAGATCATGCGGTCGTAGATCTTCTCGATCACGCCATCTTTGTAGTTCACCCGCTTGACGCGGACATCGAGCAGCTCGATGCCCCAGATGCCCATCTTCGGAATCGCAGCGGCGAGAATCTCCCGCTCGAGTTCCTTGCGGCCGAACTGGATCGGTGGCAGCGTGCCGATCGTCGCGGATGCCTCTGCGATCGTGGCGTCTTGCTCGGGCTTTCGTGTCTTATCGGACCGCACCAGTTCGATCAGGTCGTGGCGAGCCACGACGTTTCGGGTTTCGCTGCCGATGATGTCGTCGATCCGCGAGAGGGCGCTTCGCTCGTCCCGCAGGCTCTGAAAATAGACGAGCGGATCGACGATCCGCCACCGGGCGAAGGTGTCGACCACCACGTAGAGTTTGTCCCGCGTGGTCATTTCGTTCGGCACGCCGTCCCACTCCAGGATCCGCTTCTCGAAGCGGTTGGCCTGCTGCACGAATGGGATCTTGAAGTGCAGGCCGGGGCCGGCGTTGCCCCCAGCGTTGGAGTTGATCGCCTCGCCAACCGGGCGGCCAAACTGCGTCAGCACAACCTGCTCCGTCTGGTCGACCGTGTAGGCACAGCCGAATACGAGCACGGCCAGAGCCGCTGCCGCGATCGCCCCCAGCGGCGAGAAGAGGCTGTCGGCGAGTCGCCGCGACCAGTGCAGCAGCGGATGATTGATGGGCAGGGGGCTCATTTCGTGGCTCCTCCAGCGGCGGCCCGGGGGACGGGCAGGCTCATTAGCGGCAGAAACTGCTTGGCATCCTCGTCGAGGATGATCTTGCCACCGAGTTTGGGGAGCACGTCGGCCATCGTCTCGAGATAGAGCCGCTGCCGCGTGACGGCCGGGGCTTTCTCATACTGCTCGAGCAGCGCCTTGAAGCGGGCCACGTCGCCCTCGGCCTCATTCACTCGCTTGAGCGCGTAGCCCTCGGCGTCGCGGAGCTTTCGCTCGGCCTCGCCGCTGGCCCGCGGCACCACCTTGTTGTATTCGCCGTTGGCCTGATTGATCATCTGCTCCCGCTCCTGCTGG
>CAJBSQ010000167.1 GCA_903958265.1 uncultured Planctomycetaceae bacterium | reverse complement strand
TACGCCGACTCCGGCCTGCTCGAGGGCTCGTGGCAGAACATGATCGGCCTCGAGTTCGTCGGCAACAACGGCCCGTGGTCGTTTCAGTCGGAGTACTTCGGCTCATGGCTCTACAACGCTCGGACGACGAGCGCCGGCCCGCTCAACACCAACGGCTATCAGCCCGCCCCGGGAACGAACGTGGGCACCGTCTATTATCAGTCGGGCTACGCGGAGGTGCTCTACTTTCTCACCCGCGAGAGTCGCACCTACTCGAAGATCGAGTACCGATTCGACCGGCCTATCCCGCACAACAACTTCTACGCGATCCGTGGCGGCGGATCGGGCCGCCGGCTGAGCGTCAGTGAGGGCGCCTGGCAAGTGGGCCTGCGCTACAACTACCTCTGCCTGAGCGACGGCGAGGTGAACGGCGGCGTGCTCAACGGCTGCACGCTCGGGCTCAACTGGCTGCTCAACCCAAACGCTCGCGTGTACTTCAACTACGACTTCACGTATCGCGACTTCCAAAGCACCCCATTTACCAAGGTCGACGGCGTGGTCGTGCCGTCGGCGAGCTACGACGGCAGCGGCTGCATCCACGGCTTCGGCACGCGATTGGCGTTCGATTTCTAGATCCACGCGGGGAAAGCCATCCATGGCCTTGTCCATCTCGAACCTCCCGCGAAGGGCTGCCCGTGCCATGGGGCCGGGCTTGGCGGCAAGCGCAGCCAGGATGGCGAAGCGCAGCCGGCATGCAGAGAGCGGAGGGCAGGATGCCCGTAGCGATCGTCCGGCCCCGTGGCATGGGCAGCCCTGAGCCCCCTCTATGGCCTTTCCTACCGATCACGTCATCATCCACTCGAGGACTGACCCCATGAAACGACCGCTTCCCATCGTGCTCATGATTGCAGCCCTGGGGGCCGGCCTGGCGTTGCCAGCCGCCGCCGACCGCGACTGCACCGGCTGCACGAGCGGGTGCACGGAGTGCGTCCCAGCCTGCCGCGGCAGCTGGGAAGAAAAGAAGTCGTCAAAACCCGTCTACACGATGACGTGCGACTATGCCGGCACGCGGGGCCGCGACCCCTGGCACGCCCCGTCCCCCGAATGCCGCTGCCAGCCGCCGTGCGGCGAGGTGATCGTCAAGAAACGCTTCTACAAGACCGACGGCCCAGCGACGATCGAGCGGGTGCCGAAGTACGAGGTGCGGATGGTGGCCGACGAACCGTGTGACTGCCGGTCGTGTCAGGGCGGGGGAGGGGTATGCTGGTGGAATCCATTTGAGTTCCTCCGGCAGTGCGGCTCCCGGTGGTGAGCCCGCGTGGCCGCCGCCGCGCATGACGAGCATGAACCAGCCTGCCTCCGAACCGACCGACCGCAGCCCGCCGGCACCGCCATGCGCCGCTGCGATCGTGTTCGCCGTGGCGGTCGAGGCCGACGCCTTCGAGCAGCTGGCCACGGAGGTGGTCGAGATCCGCTCGGCCACGCACCGCTTCCGGAAGGGAATCGTCGCGGGCCGGCCGGTGGCCTGGTGCGTCGCCGGTATCGGAGAGCAGGCAGCCGCGTCGGCGGTCCGGCTGCTCGTCGCCGGCCATCGCCCGGGCATGATCGTGACCGCGGGATTCGCCGGCGGCCTCGATCCGGCGCTCCCGCGGGGGGGCCTGGTGCGGCCGGTCGCCAGCGTGACGGAACGCGGCAGCGAGTCGATTCCGCTCTCCGTTATCGGCGGCGCGAATGCCGACGGCCATCCTGGCGTCACGATCGTGACGGTGCCGCACGTGGCCGCGACGGCCGAATCGAAGCGACGGCTGGCGGCGTCGTCGGGAGCCGCGGTCGTGGACATGGAGACCCGGGCCGTCGCGACAGTGGCCCGCGAGGCGGGGCTGCCCTGCGCGTCGATCCGGGTGATCTCCGACTCGGCCGATCAGGATCTGCCGCGCGAGATCACCGCCCTCGCCGCTCCGCAGTCGGCCGCACGCCGGCTCGGAACGGCGCTCGCCGCCGTCGTTCGCAGGCCCGCCGCGGCCGGCGACCTGTGGCGGGTCTGGGAGCAGGCCGTGATCGACGGCCGCACGTTGGCGGCGGCCCTCGTCGACTTCGTCGCCGTCTTGCCCTGACGCCGGTCACCCGCCGACGAGCAGCCGCACCAGCGGATTCTTGACGAGGTCGGGCACGAGGCACCGATTGGGATGACCGACATGGGCGGCCACCGCGTCGGCGGCCGTGCGGCCGCTGCGGATCGCTCCCTCCATGGTGGACGGCCAGCCCGTGGCGGTCCAATCGCCTGCGAGGAAGAGGTTGGCAACGGGCGTGCGGGCGGGCGGCCGCACGGCGTCTACTCCAGGCCGAACCGAGAGCACGGCCGTCGGGTCGGTGACCACCTTGGCCTCCATGAGCACGGCCTCCCGGGCCGCCGGAAACACGTCGCGAAGTTCGGCGACGACCGCGTCCACGAGCGCCGTCCGGTCGCCCCCCATCACGCCTCGTGACGCGCTGATCACCACCTGGCAGTGGCCGTGGCTCCCCGGCGGCCCGCCGGTGGCCTGGTCCTCCCGAAACACCCACTGCGATACCCGCCCCACGAGCACGGCATGCGGCAGATCGACCACGGCACGGTCGAACCAGAGATGCACCGCCGTGATCGGTGATCCTACGACCCGCTCGTCCGCCGCGGTGACGAGGTCGGGCACGAGCCGCCCGGCTGCCTTCCACGGCACCGCGAGCACGACGGCATCGCAGGCCACGACGTCGCCATGGCAGCACACGCCCACGACCCGCCCCCGGTCGTCACGTTCCACCGCCGTGACGGCGGCCGACGTGGTCACGACCACACCGGCGGCCTCGAGCCACCGCACGAGCCGGTCACCGAACAGCCGTCCCAGGGGCTCCGTCGGCACGATCAGGTCGGCGGCGTCACGATGCGCGAGAAACCCGTCGACCACGACCTTGCGGACGGCGCGCACGCTCACCAGATCGATCGATTCACCAAGCGCGCTCTCCACGACCGGCTGCCAGAACAAGTGAATCACCCGCTCCGGCTGGCCGACGGCTCGGAGCCATTCGAGGGCCGTGGCGGTGTCGGTTCGATCCTCGGACCGCAGCCGCGCTATCCGAAGCATGCCGCGGGCGAGGGCGAGCTTCTCACCCATCGAGAAGTGCCGCATCCCGAAGAGCAGCGGAGCGAGGTGGAGCGGCGCCGGTAGCCAACGGGAGGGAGTGCACCTGCTTCGGTCACCGTCGGGGCCGATGAACCAGAGCGTGCGGTCGCGGCGGAGCGCATCGGTGAGGCCGGTCCGTTGGCAGAGGTCGAGGAAGTTGGTGCAGCACCCCATGGCCACGTGCTGACAGGCATCGACGAGCCCTCCCGAGACGGGATCCTCATACGACGCGGCCCGACCCCCCACCTTCCGCCGCGATTCCAAAACCGTCACCCGGCAGCCCGCGGTCACCAGCGCGGCCGCGGCCGCGAGCCCGGCCAAGCCGCCCCCCACGACGACCACGTGGGCCGCCGTCTCAGCCGCGCTCGATCCCCCACGGGCCTGGCTCATGGCCGCCACCGTGTGCCACAGCAGAGCGTGGCCGCTGCCGCAACGAGCAGCCTCGGCCGCGATGCCTTCACGCGGCTCCTGAAGATGTCCGGACCAGCGCGGCGCACGGCGCCGAGCATCTCACGGTAGACGCCAAACATCGCCCGGAACACCCCGCGACCATCGGTGGAGAGCACGCGGTCGAGCTGGGCGGCCCGCGCAAACCGCGCCCCGGCCCGGCTGGTCTCCAGGGCGGCCAGCCCCGCAAACTCTGGGCCGATTCGGCCGGCCGCGAGGTCGTGTTCGCTGCAGCCGCAGGCGAGAAAGTCCTCGTGCGGCAGATAGATTCGGCCGCGGGCGAGGTCCTCGGGGATGTCGCGGAGGATGTTGGTGAGCTGGAACGCGATTCCGCAGTCGTGCGAGAGGTCCACGGCCTCGGCCGAGGTGAAGCCCCAGATGTGGACCGCCGCGATCCCCACGGCACTGGCCACGCGATCGCAGTAGCCTTCGAGGTCGACAAGCGTGTCGTAGCGGCTGCGGTCGAGATCCATGCGGACGCCCGCCAGGATGTCGCGAAGACAGTCCTCGGGCACGCCGAAGCGGCGGACCGTATCGACGACGGCCCGCAGCATGGGATCGTCGACCGCGTGGCCAGCCAGGGCAGCCTCTGTCGCCGCCGCCAACGCCTCGAGGCCGGTGGCGGCCGTGACGGCGTCGGCGGCGTCATCCACCAGGTCGTCGGCGACGCGGCAAAAGGCGTAGAGGGCGGTCGTGCCCCGCCGCTTGGCCTCGGGCAGCAGCTGGATCGGCAGCGCGAAGCTCGAGCCCGACCGGGCGAGAATCGCGGCACAGGCACGGTGGTCGCCGGCGAGCGTGCTCATCCGCCATCCCTCGCCGCAGTCAGGGTGCCCCACCAGGCGCGGGCCGCGAGCGCGGCCTTTCGCATCCGGCCCACGACGGGCCGGCGGGAGAGCGTGTCGAATGCGGCCCGCTCGATGGCATCCGCCACCGCGCGGCCGCCGCCGAGAAACATCCCAATCGCCGGCCGCAGCACCGCCGGGGCTCGCCGAACGAGCGGCGCTCCGAGGTCGAAGCAGCGACGAGCCCACTCCACCTCGTCGGCCACCAGCCGACGTAGCGGCGGGGAGGCGGCAGGCTCGTCGAGCATGGCCTCGTCGACACCATGGCGGGCCATGTCATGGCCGGGCAGGTAGACGCGACCGGCCAGCCGATCGCGGCGGATATCCTGCCAGAAGTTCACCAGCTGCAGGCCGGTGCAGATCGAGTCGGAAAGGCTCACCAGTTCCCGATCCCGGCACCCTTCGAGCGCCAGCACGACCCGGCCCACAGGATCGGCGGACCGCCGGCAGTAGTCGGTGAGCTCCTCGCGGGTGTCGTACCGCGTGCGTCGCTGATCCTGCTCGAAGGCGTCGAGCAGGTCGGAGAAGGGCTCGCCCTCCAGGCCCGTGGCCCGGATCGTCTCCGCGAGGGCGACGAACACCGGATGCTGCGGCCGGCCGGCGAGGCACCCTGCGAGTTGCTCACGCCAGGCCGCGAGCGCCACGAGGGCCTCCTCCGGGCTGGCCGCCTCGTCGGCGAGATCGTCGCTCCAGCGGGCGAAGGCGTAGACGTTGGCGAGGTGCTGTCGGAGCCGCGGCGGCACGAGCCGCGTCGCCACGGTGAAGTTCTCATAGTGCCGCCGGGCGACGGCGCGACAGAAGGCCTCGGCGGCCGCCAGATCGCCAGTGGCAGGCACCTCGGCAAGCCGCCAGGCCACAGGATCCCGCCGGGCGGCCTGATCGTGGCGCGCGGCCTGACCTCGACTGACGGGGGGCGTCGCGGCATTCGGCCGGCCCTGCATCGGCACGCTCCGCACCGCCGGCGAGGGCGGCGAATCCCGGGGGCCGGTTTCTCTGGCCGGGCCCCGCGGCCTCCACTACGATGCGGACGCCGTCTCCTCCGTTGTACCTTATGACATGGGCCGACGACCGGTCGACGCCGCTTTCTCCCGGGACACAGCATGAAAATTCTCCTCGCCAGCCCCCGCGGTTTCTGTGCGGGCGTGAACATGGCCATCGAAACCCTGGAGACCGCGATCCGCCTCCACGGCACCCCGATTTACGTGTTCCACGAGATCGTGCACAACAAGCACGTCGTTGAACGGTTCACCCGCGAGGGGGCGGTGTTCGTCGACACGGTGGAGGAGGTGCCCGAGGGCGCCGTGCTGCTGTTCTCCGCTCACGGCGTCGCTCCCGAGGTGCGACGGGTGGCCGCAGCGCGGCGGTTGCGGGCCATCGATGCCACCTGCCCACTCGTCACCAAGGTGCACCTCGAGGCGATCAAGTATGCGAAGCAGGGCTATCGGATCATGCTCATCGGC
>CAJBSQ010000166.1 GCA_903958265.1 uncultured Planctomycetaceae bacterium | reverse complement strand
CGGGATGGCTGAAGCCGTCGCGGCCGCCATGCTCCCGCACGGCCTCCTCGGCCGTCGCCCGCGGCAGGTGGCCAAGCAGCGCGTGGTGCACGACCTTGCGATTGCCGGGCAGAAACTGGATCGCGCGGAGCCGCAGGTCCTCGTCGCGGATCAGTGGAAACATGATGTTGCGGTAGACGTCGTTGCCGTGGGAGCCGAGCTGCGTCGGCTCGGGCTGCTCGAGCACGATGTCGGGGGGCCCGAGATCCTCCTGAAAGGCCGGGGAGTCCGGCAGCGGCGGGAGCGTGGGTGCGTCGGCGGGGTTTCCCTCCGGCTTGCCGGCGGCCACCCATGCCCGCAGCATGGCGATCTCCGCTGGCGTCGGAGGCTTTGTGCCCTGATAGTCGAGGTCGCTTTCGATCTGCGCCGGCGGCATCCGCCGGGCGTCGATCTCCTCGATCGCCAGTTCCGACCACTCGACGGCGTCGTCGTAGGAGAGCAGGTTGAACGGGCCGGCCTGGTTCGGGCTGTGGCACTTCTGGCACTGGGCATGGAGAAAGGGGAGGACGTCTTCGAAGAACGTCGGCGCGTGCGGGGCTGCGGCAGCCAGCGGGGCCGCAGGTCGCTCAGGCCGATCGAGCGGGCAGCCGGCGGCCTCGGTCCGCGGCTCGCGGATCTCCCGTCCGGCAAGCAGATCCCCGATCGCGCTCGCGAGTTCGGGCTCGGCATCGCCGGGCGTCATCACGCCGCGGATCTTGTAGCGGTCGTCGATCCGGCCGGCGTAGCGAATCTTTTGGTCGCGGTCCACGAGCACCACCTCGGGCGTGACCGTCGCGTCGAGGGCCTCGGCCAGCGTGAAGGCGGGGTCGAGATAGATCGGAAACGTGATGCCGAACGTCGTGCGGTAGGCCTCGATCTCCGCCGGATCGTCGCATTCGCAGACCACGCCCACGACACGGACGCCGTCTCCGGCGAATCGGGCGGCAAGCTCGCTGAGCACGGGCGCACAGTCCTGCGCGAGCGGACAGGCAGGATGAAGAAACGCGAAGCAGACGGCCTTACCATCGCCGAGAAAACCGTCGAATGGGATCCTCGTGCCGTCGGATCTGGCCACGACCAGTCGTTCCGCCGGGATCGGCCGGCCGTCAGGCCCCGCATCAACTGCTGCCGACGGGGCGGGATCGGCCGCCAGGCTCATCGTCACCCAGAAGCAGACGAGGAGCCACGGCACGACGATGGTGGGAACGATCCGCATCCGACTGAGTGTACTAAGGAGAGGGCTTCTTTTTCAGGGTTTCTGCTCAAGACATGCCGCTAAAACTGGGAAATGGCTCACCGAGGTAGTGAGCCGTCCTGGCCCGTCTACACTGGCCACATCATGCGAATCAGCCTCTTCATTCCCTGCTTCGTCGACCAGATGACCCCCCGGGTCGGCCTGGCGGTGGCCCAGGTGCTCGAGCGGCTCGGCCACTCCTGCGAGTTTCGCCCCGCCCAGACCTGCTGTGGCCAGCCCAGCTTCAACTCCGGCTACTGGGACGAGGCCCGGGCCGTGGCGATCCGGGCGGTGGAGGTGTTTCAAGGAGCCGAGGCGGTCGTCGGCCCCAGCGGCTCCTGCGTGGCCATGATGCGGGTCTTTTATCCTCAGTTGCTCACCGGCACGCCGCACGAAACCGCCGCCCTCGATCTCGCCGCGCGGACGTTCGAGTTTGGCGAGTTCCTCGTCGAGAAGCTGGGCGTGACCGACGTCGGTGCCCGCTTCCCACACAAGGTCACCTACCACGACGGCTGCCACGGGCTCCGCGAACTGCGGATCAAGGAGGCGCCCCGGCAACTCCTCCGGGCAGTCAAGGACCTGGAGCTCGTGGAGTGCGACGAGCCGGAGAGCTGCTGCGGCTTCGGCGGCCTCTTCAGCGTGAAGTATCCGATGATCTCGACCGCGATGGCCGAGGTGAAGGGCGGGTCGCTGGCCCGCACCGAGTGCGACTACATCGTGTCGAGCGACCCCAGCTGCCAGCTCCAGCTCGACGGCTGGCTGTCGCGGAACGGCAAGCAGCCGCGGACGATCCACCTCGCGGAAGTGCTGGCCGGAGCCGACGCCTGACGCCCGGCTCGCCCACCGCCGATTCGAGGAGGGAAGGCCACCCCATCGGTCGAGCGAGGGGCCTGTCACGCCCGATCACGATCCGGAAGCGGCCCCGATCGCGTCACGGTCCGCCATCAGCGGCGGCGGCACCCGCCCCAGCGGCCCGAACCCCACGCCCGGATACCCCGGCACCCGTGCCTGGT
>CAJBSQ010000165.1 GCA_903958265.1 uncultured Planctomycetaceae bacterium | reverse complement strand
AGCCGGCAGCCTATGAGCGGGCCAAGGAGTTCCTGGAGCTCGTGATGCCGAAGTACGCCCCGCGGCTGCAGCTCTACGAGGGCAAGGAGCCGCTCTTCCCCCGCTATGGCCTGGAGGAGGAGATCGGGCGGATCCACCAGCGAAAGGTGCCGCTCAAGGGAGGTGGGTCGATCGTGATCGACCAGACCGAGGCCCTGGTGGCGATCGACGTCAACTCGGGTTCCTTCCGCACGGAGAAGAGTGCCGAGGAGAACGCCTACCAGATGAACCTGATCGCGGCGAAGGAGATCGCCCGGCAGCTGCGGCTCCGCGATCTCGGCGGCGTGATCGTCAACGACTTCATCGACATGCGGAAGGAGAAATATCGCCGCGGGGTCGAGAAGGCGCTCCACGATGCCATGAAGCGGGACCGGGCCCGCACGAAGATCCTCCGCACGAGTCCTTTCGGCTTGATCGAAATGACGCGGCAGCGGATTCGGCCGTCGCTCCGGAAGAGCATCTTTCGCGACTGCCCCACCTGCACCGGCACGGGCACCGTGAAGACGGCCGAGAGCATGGCGATCGAGGTGATGCGAACGCTCCACCTGTCGGAGTCCCGCGACGACGTCACGCGGCTCACCGTCACGGTGCACGACGAGGTGGCCACCTGGATCAACAACCGGAAGCGGCGGGAGATCACGCAGTTCGAGGACCGCACGCACATCCAGCTCCACGTGGTGGGCAAGGACGGCGTGTCGCCGGAGCATCTCGTGTTTGACGCCTGGGATACGGGCGGCAGGAGCATCCGCTTTCCCTGAGCGGGCAGGGGCGGTCGCCGTGCCGGCCCGTTGGATCAGCTCTCCGCGCCGGGAATGCGTTCGAACTCGTGCACGAACAGGCCGCTGCGGAGCTTGGGTTCGAACCAGGTGCTTTTCGGGGGCATGATCTCGCCGGCGTCGGCCACGGCGAGCAGTTCATCGGGACTGGTGGCATGCATCGAGAAGGCGACGCCGCCCGTCGCCGCCCGCTGCGCGAGTTCGTCGCAGCCGCGGATGCCACCCACGAACTCGATCCGGGTATCGGTCCGCGGGTCGCCGATCCCGAGGATCGGGGCGAGGATGCGGTTCTGGAGGAGCGAGACATCGAGGCTGGCGATCGGATCGGCCCGGTCGATCGAGGCCTCCGGAAACGTCAGCGACCACCATCCGCCGCTCACGAACACCCGGACCGTGCCCCGATGTTCCGGCTCGCCTGACTGCGACGGCCGCAGATCACCAACGTTCCGGAGCTGCTCGAGAAACTCCTCCGAGGTGAGGCCGTTGAGATCCCGAACGACGCGGTTGTAGGGGAGAATGCGGAGCTGGTCGTGCGGAAAGACGACGGCCAGGAAGCGGCCGTACTCCTCGCCGCCGGTGTGCCGCGGGTTGGCCTGGGCCGACGCGCTGGCCGCCCGCTCCGCGCCGGCGGAGCGGTGGTGGCCGTCGGCGATGTAGAGAAGATCGAGTTGGCGGAATGCCACCAGATACGGAGCCGCATCGCGGACCTGCCAGCCGGTGTGCTGCACGCCGTCGGGGGCGACGAAGTCGAAGGCCGGGGCCGAGGAGGCGTCGGCTTGCATCCGTGCCGCCAGCGTGCTGCCAGCCGAGGGGCGGTCGCGGAAGCAGAGAAACACGGGCTCGGCGTGGCACGCGGTGACGAGCAGGTGACGGGTACGGTCGTCTTCCTTGTCGGGCCGTGTCTTCTCGTGCTTGCGGATCGCCTCCGAGCGGTACTGCTCGGCCTCGACGCAGCAGACGATCCCCATCTGCGCCCGCCCGTGCCTGATCTGCCGGTAGAGATAGAGGCCCGGCTCGGGGTCGCGGACGAGCGTGCCGGCGGCGATCATGCCCCGCAGGTTGTGGTCGGCCCGCTCGTAGACGGCGGCTGCATGACAGTCGGTCTCGGGCGGCAGGTCGATCTCGGAGCGGACCACGTGGAGGAATGACCGCGGCTTGCCGGCGGCCCGATCGCGGGCCTCCGCGGTGGAGATCACGTCGTAGGGATCGCTGGCGACCTCGGCGGCGTGGTCGGCGGTCGGGCGGAGGGCGGCGAAGGGATGGATGCGGATCATGGGCGAGCGTGCTCCGGGAGGGGGAGCCGGAAGATAGCGACGCCTACCCCGCCCGTGCAATCGACTGATGTCAGGGGGAGCGTCGCGACGGGAGGAGATAGGTTTCCGCAAGCCGCGTGAAGTCGGCGGCCGAGGCGGCCGCATCGAAGCGATCGCCGAGCTCCTCCCGGAGGATCGCCGCGACGGCGGCAGCGGCCTCTGCGGCACGAGCGGCATCCAGGAACAGCCATCGCGACCGGCGGGCAAGGACGTCTTCGACCGTGCGGGCGAGTTCGTGTCGGGCCGCGAACCGGACCATCGCCTCGCTGAAGCCCGGCAGCAGCATCCGCCCGGCACCGGGCAGCGCGGCAACCGCCCCCCCCTCCGTGCCATAGAGGTGGAGCCCTGGTGGTGCGGCCAGCGGCACCGTGGCCGATCCCGGCGGCGGCGCGCCGACCAGCCGCAGGTGTCGCGTGCCGCCCCCCGGGCGCTCCGGAAGCAGCCCATGGGTGAAGCACGCGTCCAACACGCTCTCCGCCATGGCGCGGTAGGTCGTCCACTTGCCGCCGGTCACGGTGACCAGCCCGTGCGGGGAGACTTCGACCGTATGCTCCCGCGAGATCCGCTTCGTGTCGCTGCCTCCGGCGGCCGGCTTCACCAGGGGCCGAAGTCCCGCCCAGGCCGATCGCACATCCGCCTGGGAGAGCGGCGCCGCCAGCCGCCGGCCGGCTTCGGTGAGAATGAAATCCACCTCCGCGGCGAAGGGCCGCGGTTCGAGGGGCGTGTCGGGCCGCGGGGTGTCGGTCGTGCCGAGGATCACCTTGCCCAGCCAGGGCACCGCGAAGAGCACGCGGCCATCGGCCGTCTTCGGCACGAGCAGTGCGGTCGCCGACGGGAACTTCTCGCGGTCGACGACCAGGTGCACGCCCTGGCTGGGGGCCACGAGATCGGCGGCGGCAGGCTCGTCGAGATGCCGCAGCGCATCGACCCAGACGCCCGTCGCGTTGATCACGCAGCGGGCGGGCACGTCGATCCGCTCGCCGGTCTCGCGGTCCTCGAGGGTTGCCCCTGCCACGCGGCCGGAGTCGTGCACGAGGGCCACGACCCGGCAGGCGTTGAGGATCGCCGCCCCCTCGCGGATGGCGGTACGGGCGAGGGCCACTGCGAAGCGGGCGTCGTCGAACTGGCCGTCCCAGTAGCGGATCGCGCCTGCGAGGCCCGCCGGCTCGAGGCCGGGCGCCGCCTCGAGCGCCGCCCGCCGCCCGAGCAGGCTTACCCGGCCGAGACGCTCCGAGCCGGAGAGCGCCTCGTAGATCGCCAGGCCGATGCCGTAGAAGGGCAGGCCGCCAAACCGGCCCGCGAGACCGTACGCCGGCACGACGAAGGGCAGCGGCTGGGCGAGATGGGGAGCGTTGTCGAGAAACAGCCGCCGTTCGCGGAGCGCCTCGCGGACGAGCGAGACGTTGCCCTGCGCGAGGTACCGCACGCCGCCATGCACGAGTTTCGTGGCCCGACTCGACGTGCCCTTGGCGAAGTCGTCTCGCTCGACGAGCAGCGTGGAAAACCCGCGGACGGCGGCGTCCACGGCCACGCCCAGGCCGGTGGCGCCCCCGCCGACAACGAGCACATCGAAGGCCGCCGTTGACCGCAGTCGATCGAGCATCGCCTCGCGGTCGGGCGCCGGTGATGATGGTGATGGTGTCACGGGATGCCTATGCGGAGAGTGGTTTCGACCGGCCGCCCAGAGCGGGTCGATGAGGTCGGGGCTGACCCCTAGGGGCGTGCGTGGCGGGAGCGAAAAGCATGCGGTCACTCGCGATCGGTGGTGTCGGGAACGGCCGCCGGAGTTCCGATGCTCGGCTGTTTTCCGGGCAGAAAACGCCCCTCTCGACCCGGCCTGCCTGCCGCGATATCGTACAGGGCTCGATGTGACAGTTTTTCCCGAAGCGTTTACGGATCAGAGCCATGGCCACTTCCGCCGCCGAGTCTTCCGCCGCCACCATGAAGGGCGCCGCCCACGAATACGCCATCGTCGTGGACGGTGGTCGGCAGTACCGCGTCATGGCGGGGCAGGAACTCGAGATCGATTTCCGCCATCTGCCCGCCGGCAGCGAACTGGTCTTCGAAGACGTGCTCGCGGTCAGCAAGGCCGGCCAACTCACCCTCGGCAAGCCGAAGGTGAAGGGGGCGACGGTCAAGGCCGAGGTGCTCGGGCTGGTGCAGGGCGAGAAGATCTACGTGCAGAAGTTCGCCCGCCGCAAGAACTACCGCCGTCGCACCGGGCATCGCTCGCTCGCGACGAAGGTCAGGATCGCGTCGATCTCGGCCTGAGGGCCGTAGGCTTCGCCGCTGACATCCTCGACTGCAGGATCGGCTACAGCCCAAGGTCTCCCAGCGGACCGCCGCGGATGCAGAGGGCGTCGACGGCTGCCGTGACCGCGGGATCTTCCTCAACGGGCGGGGCATGGTGCGGCTTGAGCCGCGCGTCGATCACCAGTGGTCCGCGGCAGCCCCAGTGTTTCTGCTGCGTGAAGGCGTCGATCCCGTGCACGTCGGCGGCGGGGTTTGATCGCGTGAACGTCAGCCAGAGGAAGTTGGCCAGTGAGGCCGCGGCGAAGTCGGCGTCGTCCACGATCACGACGAGCGGCCAGTCGCGGATCGGGTGGCCGCTGTCCATCGTGCCGCAGAACCGGCCGATGTCAGCCGACCATGGGGCGGTGGTCGCGGTCTGCCAGATGGCCGCGTCGGTCGGGGTGTCGAGCCGCGGCCGGGGTTCTACCCGCGGACCCTCGATCGCGACCACGCCCGGGAGGCAGACCCGCGGATTGCGGAAGCCGTCCGGCAGCGGCAGCAGCACCGGGTGCTCCCGCGGCAGGGCCCGCCGGGCCGGGCCGCGGGCGGCCACGACGAGTT
>CAJBSQ010000164.1 GCA_903958265.1 uncultured Planctomycetaceae bacterium | reverse complement strand
GTCCCGGACGAGCCCCCCGCGGATGCTGTGCCGTTTGGGCAGCTGCTCGCCGGCCCCGCCGCGACGCCAGCGATGTCTCGGGGCCTGCCGGCGGATCCGATCGGGCTGTTGGTCTACACGTCAGGGACCACGGCGCGGCCCAAGGGTGTAGCCCACACCCAGGATCGCATGACTCACCGCGTGCGGCTGTTCATCGACGAACTGACGCTTACGGCCGACGATGCCACGCTGGCGTGCGTGAGCATCGGCCGGCCGGTGTTCATGCTCAGCCAGCTGATGCCGATGCTCTGTGTCGGGGGAAGCATCACGCTCCTGGAGCGGCATGACGCGGCGTCCTTTTGGCAGGCCCATGCGGACTCTCGGCCCACGTATCTGCTCATGCCTCCCAGCCTGACCCGCGACCTCCTCGAGCACGCCGCGGCGCGGGCGGCCGATTTCAGCCGACTGCGATACTGGATCGTGGGTGGTGACACGTGCCCGGCTGCAGTCCATGCGCTGATGGCGGATGTGGTGCGCAAGCCGTTGCTCGAAATCTGTGGCATGACGGAAACGGGCTTTTATTGCATCAGCCCACCGCACGGCCCTTCCAAGCCGGGGTCGATCGGGCAGGCGATGATGGGCGTTGCGGTGCGGGTGGTGACCGAGAGCGGCGCGGACACGGCTCCGGGCGAGGTGGGACGGGTTCTCGTGCGCACCCCCGACATGATGGTCGGCTACTGGAACGACACGCTGGCCACGCATCGGATGCTCAGGTCGGGCTGGCTCGACACCGAGGACCTGGCCTCGACCGACGACGATGGCTTCCTCTGGTTCGCGGGCAGGCAGAAGGACATGATCTCGCGCGGGGGGTTTAAGGTGGCCCCGGCGATGGTGGAGGACGCGATCCTCTCGCATCCCGGCGTGGCGACCGCCGCGGTGGTGGGGGCCTCGGATGAACGCGAGGGGCAGGTGCCCGTGGCGTTCTACGAACTTCGCCCAAGCGCCGTCGACCCCGGCACCGAGGCCTTGGCCGCCTGGGCCGCCGCCCGCCTGGAACCGCTTTCGGTGCCCGTCAGCTTTTTTCGCGTCGACCGCTGGCCACTCACAGCCCAGGGCAAACTCGACCGCGCTCGGTTGGTGTGGATGGCCGACTTCGGCGACGGCCGGGAACTCTGAGACAGGAGGCTTGTCGCGACCACGTGATCGCCTTCATGATCGCCGGTGGCTTGATGGCTTCGGACCAGCAGGTGTGTCTCCCATGAGATCCGCCAGGGAGAGGAGCGGGCGGTCACGTTGACCAAGCGGCTTTCCGGCTCTCTTGACTCCGGTGCCGCAGGTCGATCGCGCCGAGGCTCGGAAAGCTGAAGAACTCCGCGGGACCCACTCCATGCCGCTCGGCGGCACGTTCGAGGTAGTCAAGCTGTTCATCGGTGGGATCGCCAACGACACACGATTGTGGATGTCGCTCGGCTGCCGACAGAATAATCTCTGCGAGGCAGGTGAAGTTGACCTCATTATCGCGATTCGCCGCGGTGAACAGCCCCATCTCGAACGGACAATGGAGCCCTGGAATCCGGGTCAGGCACTTGACGACCCTCAGGTCTGGTCTCATCGCGAGCACGGACTGATCGACATTTTCCGGCTGCGCATCGTCAAGGATCACGGCATTCGTCCTGAAGTCGTCAGCCTCCAAAATGCCTCCGAGCGCATTGGTCACACAGACGACGATTGCCGCCTCCTTGATTTCCTTTTTGAGCGTCGTGAGCCGATGCACCGCCGGATTCCAGCCGGGAATCTCCGGGATCTTGCTCACTTGCTGCGGTAACTCGACCGCCAGGACCCTCCTCGAGGGATTGCGCTTGAACATGCACCGCAGGGCTGCACGTCCCGTGGAGCCCGCCGCCCCCATCACGGCGACCACGCCACCAGCCCCGATTTCGTCCTCGATGTCCTCGACCATCTGTGCGATCGTCAGGGCCGTGAAACCATGGCCGGTGGTGATCGCCATGTTCGGCCTGGCCTGCTTGAGGAGCCTACCCTGCCTCGAGATCGAAGGGATCAAGGCGCCGAGGCTCACGAAGTGTGCCTGGCGATGTTCCGCGTAATCGAGAACGTGGATCAGGGAGTCCCTGGCGTCGGAGAGCCCGTCAAACATTTCTTGCGGGGCATACGGAATCGAAACCAACTCACCTCGGAGCATGCGATCCCCGATCGGAACCTCGATGGGGCCCAACACCGTGCACATCGGCTGAATGGTGGCAACCATATCCGCTGTCAGCCCTCGCATCAGCGGAAATGGCCGCCGCTTGTCGACGATCGCGCGGGGATGGATCACATGCATGAAGTCGAGTGGGCCATCGTATTTCGGACGGAGCGATTCGATCGTGGTGACCAAGGCGATCCGTTTCCAGCCACTCGCAAACACCACGGGCTGTTCAGGCTGAAGAGCCGCAGGCTCCTTTCGATACCGCCGATTCCAGAAGGTCGTCTTTGCGAGGTCAATGTCCCACGACTTGCTGTGCAGCACCTCCGTGCCGAACGTGGCAGCCACGGTTGTGGCGATCGAAGAGGCATAGTCACGCTGACAATAGCCAACATCACGGTCTTTCTCCGCGGCCCGCTTCACGGCCAGCGTGATGAAGACGGCAGCATTATTCTCGGTGAGCTCGCCGCCACACTCATCCTCAGGCAGAGCGTCTTCCAGCGGATGCGCGATGATGACTTCGCGAGAGTCCCAGCGTGCCACCATGCACTCGACAAACTCGTCTCGCTGAAACTCAAAATCAGCACCCACCAGCGGCCGCAATGCTGATGCGAGCAGTTTGAGGTCGATCTCGTCGGCCAGATGGAGGAAGTCCATGAGGCAGTAGATGAGGTCTCGAGATCCCTCCTGGCTGCTCTCGTCCGCGGGGCTCGCTGGGGATTGGTCTATTGCTTTGCCAGGTTCGTCCATGGGTTTAGGTCTGATGGGGCACGTCGATTGTCCTCAAGAATCGATCACTCCTTTCCCATCGCCTCGTAGGCAAGTCTTGAGGCTCTTGCTTTGATCAACTTTTCGAGATATTTGAGGAAATCGATTTTGACGGACGTGTTCTCCTCCGACATGGTGGCGAAGACGGCGAAGGCCATCTCGTCATCCGTGCTTTCACCGAGGAACACCGTCTTCTCCGGGCCGGGCGGACGTCGCGGATTCCCTGCTGAGTTGTCGAAGATTGCCTCCACATGCAGCGTGGAGCCCTTCTTCAGCGGATACGGCTCCTTCGGCTGGTAGTGTTCCTGCCAGTTGAAGTCGTAGTTCGTGACCTCAAGCAGCAGGATCCTCTCCGACGAGCCAACTGGCTGGTGCCAGACTCGAAACTCCTTGCCAAGCCGATGCATGTGGGGAGAAATCAGCCATAGCAGACAGTCGGTCGCCACCTCGCGGGAGCCGGTGGTTTTGAAATTGGCGTCACCCTTCGGGATCAGCGTGAAATCGGTGTCGATCATGCCGCCCTTGGAGTAGAGCCGCGGAGGCTTCTTGTTGAGCCAAATGCCGAGTCGGGTGGAATCATCGATCTCCGGCCGCCCTGTTCGCGTGTAGTGGATTTGGACGGTGATATCGGACTGCGGCGGAATCACCCGCCTGACTCCGGGTGGGTATTCAAGAGCTCCCTTCCCGGGAGCCCATCCCATGAAATTGCCACCGGGGTTGTCTCGGTTTCGTGTGATTTTCGTTGGGTCGGGGATGAAGCCAAGCCCCATCCCCGACTCGTATCCAGGCCCGTAGTCCTCATCGCCGGTGCCACGAGGGAGTGGTGTTCCCAGCCGTTTTTGTGCGTCGAGCAGAAGACCAGTGCCATCGTAGAAGGCCAGTGCATGGTGGATCGCCCGCCGGTTTCCCGGGATAAACTCGGCCTTTTCGAGATAGAGTTCCTGCTCGTTGCCCAAGGGAAATACGATGGTGCGGTAGTGGTCCTCGCCCTGGGCGGCGAGATGAATGGCTTCCGGCAACTTGAACACGAGGTCTGGCGGACGGGAGTCGTGCCATTCGTCAGGGTTGTCGAACACGAGCGGCGGGGGCGCGTCGGCCTGATTTCCTCGGGGGCAGCCTTCGTCCACCCAGCGGCCGATGAGTTCGATTTCCGCGGGCTTGAGGGCAAGATCGTTTTTTAAAGGAAGCCCGCCGGTCACCGGCCAGGGAGGCATCAGTCGATCTGCGGTGTAGGTCTTGATGTCGGCCGCCCACTGCAACGCATGGTCGAACGATACGAGCGAGAATGGCGCCACGTCTCCGGAATGGTGACATCGCTGGCAGTGCTGCTGGAGAAGCGGTTCGATATCGCGATGAAACTCGACGCTGCCGTGCTCGACAACCGGTCTGTCGGCGGGCTCCAGCGGGCAGCCGATCGGGGTCGTCTCCTTGAGCGCGACGGCCCGACCAGCCACGACGGCGGAGATCGCATCGGCGAGATAGGTGGCGTCGGCCTTCGGTTGGCGGACGAGCCGACTCGTGTACTGGTTGTCGATTGATCCGGAATACCGCAGCACCCGGTTCCGGTCGAGGAGAAACACCTGCGGTGTGACCGTCGCCAGAAAATGTGCCGCCGCACGTTTCTGGGGATCGAAAAACACCCGGCATACGATGCCAGACTCGGCGATGTGACCATCCACCTCGGCTGCGTCGGCCGCGTCGCAGACCACCGCGATGAATGCCACCCCCTGATCGCCAAAGCGGGCAGCCAGGGCATTGATCGCGGGCACGCACTGGTTCGAGACGGGGCAGTTGAAATTGAGAAACGCTACGACGGTCGCCCGGCCGCCATCTGCCTCAGCCAACGACCAGCGTGCCCCAGCCGTGTCATGCAGGTCGATCGGAGATATGACCCGCCCGATGCGGCTCCACGAGGCTGCAGCGATCGCTGCAGCCTCGTCGGGCTCGCCACCACGGGCCGGGCCGGCCAGCGAGATCACCAGGCTGGCCCCGAAGGCCAAACCCGCGAGCAGCACCGCCACACTGGGAAAAAGCCGGCGCAACGCTGAAACAATGGCGGGCGAACAGGGGGGTTTGGCCATGGTGTTCCTCATCAGCAACGCCTACTTCGCCACCTCCATGTGATACACAAACTTGAACTCACGGCCGAGCGGTCCGAGCCCCTCCGTGACCGTGTCGACCCGCAACACGCTCAGTGTCAGGGGATCAAAGAGAAACCTGGCGGTCTTGCTGACCGTCTCGGAGTTCGGGATCAGCGGCTTTTTCTCCTGGTCACGATCAGAGCGAATCACCCAACATTTGGTCCCGTTGTAGATCTCCGAGCCGATCACCTCGAGGTGGCAGGTGCCCGGCAACGAACTCGTCACTGGCTCGGAAAGCCATTTCGTGCCGATCTTCAGGCTCCCCGGGAAGATGTAGTGCTCGGTTTCGTGGTTGATTTCCTGAGGCTTTCCGTCGGTCCCCTGAATCGCGTCCAGCACAAGACCCCGGTCTTCGTCTTGATGGAAGAGTTCGTACCTGACGGAATCTTCGAAGTCCTTCTTGAACTTGTTTCTCCCGGCGAAACTCGGCTTCGCGTCGTCGGCGTCGGAATGAATGGCATGGGTCTCGACCTTGAAGGCATGCTCTGCAGTTCCTTCCTTGCGCTCGACGATCGACCAGGTCTGCGTGAGCAGATCGTGCCCCACGATCTTGCCCTCGACGAAGTACAGCACGTGCCCCGCATACTTGACCGGTTTGTGGTCGTGCACCAGTCCGATCTGATTCGATGGCTGCCCCAGACCCGAACCCTCTTCGGCCCCGACCCGATCACCAGCCGCAATCAACCCTGCCGACGCGACGACCACCACAAGCCAGCGATGCAAGACCATGAACCTGTCTCCACGAGAGGAACGGCGAACGTTTCTGGGAACTTATGGGAGCAAACCTAGCACATGGCTTCTCTCTTGCCTCCTCAGCAGAATCTGTGGGTTCATCCTGGCTGTGCAAGAGGCGCTCGGTTGGTGTGGATGGCCGACTTCGGCGACGGCCGGGAACTCTGAGACAGGAGGCTTGTCGCAACCACGTGATCGCCTTCATGATCACCGTCGGCAATGCAGTAAAACCCGCCATGCCGAAGGGCGGCCAACTGGCCCTGTCCGAGGTGGTGGTGCAGGACCGATTTGCCTGAGGCTTCACCCGCGATCGTCCATCAATGAGAACCCGTCGCATGCTCTGGAGCCTGCTCACGATCGCCGTCGGCGGCTATGCCGGGCTTTGCGTCATCTTCTTCGTCTTTCAGCGGTCATTCATCTACATGCCGACACCGGTGACGCCCGCCCACGTGGCGGCGTTCACGCTCGAGGTGCCCGGTGCCACGGTGCGGGTTTCTACGAGGCCTCAGGACGGCCCCAAGGGCCTGCTTTTTTTCGGAGGCAACGCCGAGGACGTGGCCTACACGGTGCCGGAACTGGCTAAGGCGTTTCCGGATCGCGCCATCTACGCCATGCATTACCGCAGCTACAGCGGCAGTTCCGGCCGCCTATCGGAAGCCGCCCTGCGGAGCGACGCCCGAGCCCTCTTCACTCTC
>CAJBSQ010000163.1 GCA_903958265.1 uncultured Planctomycetaceae bacterium | reverse complement strand
TAGAGTGAAGGAAGGGGCGCTGACAAATCCGGGCAGGAAACACCACCGTCAGGGGGTCAGTTGAACCTGTTCATCGCTGATTCGATCCCCGCTCCGACCCATTCCTCCACGGCGTCTGCAGCCCGATCCACGAGTGCTGCAACCTCCGCTCGCTCCGACTTGGTGAACTTACCGAGCACGAAGTCAGCCGATGTCCAGCCCGCTGGCAGCGGCCCAACCCCGATCCTCAATCTCGGCACCGCATGAGAGCCGAGTCTGGCGAGGATGTCGGAAAGCCCTTTCTGGCCGCCGCTAGAACCACTTCCCCGAAGACGAATCGTGTCGGTGGGGAGTTGGAAGTCGTCGCAGAGCACCAGAATGTCGGCGTTGTCTATTTTATAAAAGTCTTTTGCCGCGAGGACACTGGCACCGCTGAGGTTCATCCAGGTCAGCGGCCAGAGGAGAAGCACCGGACAGCCACGGATCGTTGTCTGCGAGAACTCCCCCTGAAACCGTGCTCGACGGCCCGGGCCCCCCGCCCGTTTGGCGAGGACCTCGAGAACATCAAACCCGATGTTGTGACGCGTTCCGTCGTAGGCCCGACCCGGGTTTCCCAAACCGGCGACCAGCTTCATGGCTGCACCCCGAGGGCGGCACCAAAAACCAGCCTGTCGGGGAGTCGCCCCGACCCGGGCGAGCCGCGGCCGAGGGCACTCGGCTGACAAACCCGCTCAACGGCCTTGAGCGTGCGACTTGCGGCATCAAAGGACAGGAGCCAGGGGCCGCCGCCAACCGCAAAAACCGCTGTCGCAACCTCCGGACACATCAGCCTTCTCCGGCAGCGCCTTCCCCCTCCTCGCCGGCCTTGCGGCCAATGATCTCCGGCTCGGCGGCTCCAGCCGGAGCGGCGTCGTCGGTCTTGTGAATCGTGACGGTGCAACTGACGGCGGTCTCTTCGCCGTCGGTCACAGCCTTCGCTCCGGCAGGGAGTTCGATATCGTGGACCTTGATCATGCCGCCGACGTCGAGTTTGCCGACATGGACGTGGATCTTCTCTGGGATCGTGTCGGGAGTGCACTCGATCTCGATCTCATGGAGCACCATGTTGACCGTGCCGCCGGCACGATGCCCGGGAGCCTCGCCGCGGAGATCGAGAGGCACGCGGACCTTGATGCGTTCGGACTTGTCGACGCGAACAAAGTCAATGTGGAGCGGATGGACTCCGTACGTATCCCACTGGAGGTCACGCACCAAAGCGCTGGTATTCACAGCGCCTTTGAGTTCGACGATGCGGCCGCCGTGGCGGATAACCGCTTCGAGGGCCTCCCGCTTGGCAGCGAGATCGACACACTTTTCCCCGTGCCCGTACAAAATGGCGGGGACGAACCCCTGGCGACGGAGTCGGCGGGACTCGCGGGTACCTGTGGTGGCGCGGGCAACGACTTCAAGAGAATCGCTCATATCAGCTCCTTTCGGCAAGCCACTCATTCTGACATCTAGGCTGGAATCCGCAAGCCGAACCGTGAAATGCGGCTGTTTCCCCTCAAAACCCTGCGAACGACCGGTGGAATCGGTCGTCGAATCGCTTTTCAACCAGCGCGGCCTGCGGTCATCGCCTTTTTCGGAGGGCTCACTGGAACATCATGCTGACGGATTCGTTGCG